>CAZNSF010000222.1:0-8022 GCA_964575565.1 uncultured Verrucomicrobiota bacterium
TCACCCCGCTTATTAAAAGCGCTGGTTTAGAAAGTGATACGATCAAATGAATAAGAAATTTAGGGTACATATTGTAAAAGTTGGTTGAGTTTTTGACGGCTGTCTACAAGACGTTGTTGAAGTGCAGGCGTATCCAAAGGCGACTCTAATTCATTAAGAAGCTGGAGCGCTCCCTCCAGTCGAGGTTTCGTAAAAGGTTGTATCGAATTTAATTTGTTCTCATTCATAAACCAAAAGGTCGGATAAATATTTCCCTTGGATCCTAATTTTCCAATTTCTTGAATAAAACGTTCCTTTCGCTCGACATCCATTTTATCTCCATAAATCTCACGGATCCATTGGCGGGCCTTTTCATCCTGAAAATCCAGAAGGCTAAATGATGAACTGTTTTCCAATATCATTTTTAAGGTTTTTTCATTACGAGTAAGTCGACGGTAAGAATCGATTTGCTCTTCTGCGGAACAGGGGGACTGAATAAGCGAGTTGATCCAGTGATAAACTAACTCCGGCTTTTCCTTAATGAGTTCTTCTACTTGCGGGAATATTTCTTGAGCCTGATAATATGCTACTAACCTGAACGTTTCCGTATAGATATCCTTCCATACAACGGTTCGTTTATCATCTGGATTATAGGGATGTTTACTCATTAGCAATGTATCGATATTGATTATTTGAGGTGTGGATATCCTAGAATCCTCCGGATCCTTGGATTTAAAAATAATTTCCGAAATAGCTTTTAGAGCATCCGCCCGGTAGACACCTGGCGAAACTTTCTCAAGGTTTCTAGCAGCAAGAATCGCTTCGTATGCTGAAGAAGTCGTCCGAAGGACCTCCAAGCTGGTTGCCTGCGATATTGGGCCATTTATTTCATAAAGGGCTTGGATTAAACTTGTTCGCAAAGATGGTAGAAAACTTCTCCTTCCATTCATTGAACCGCTTAAACCAATAAACTGATCTTCGCCTAAAACCACTTCTTGCCGAGTTCGAAGAAAATCTCGAATGGCTTTTGAGCCTTCCTCACCATATTGCTGAAGTTGCTGAAGGCGACCGAGGATTTTAAAGAAGTCCAGAGGTTGAGAACCTGAATTTTCTATTTCAGATAAAAGACGTTCGATCACAGCTTTGGCGCTATGAGAGGCTATTTCTTCAGTAGTTGGATGCGCTATGCTAGTAAGGTTTCGAGTTTGCTGTATATTCCCTCGCGCGTTACTATCCAAAGAAGACCCATTCATTTTCACCATCTCTTCTTCTCCATTTTGAACTGCTTGATGAAGAATAACCCCGGAAGTGGTTCCGATACCGAGAAGAAGAAAAAACATCAATAAAGCAAGCGCTAGTTTCTTACCCACCATTGTTTCCACCATTTCCTCAACAAGCAAACTGACTCTAGGGGAAACCATGCCAACTAAAGATCCGGCCGTGGCAGGATCTACCAACGACACAGCAGCTTCAGCAGTTACAGAAACCAATTGAGAAGACATGGCCGCAGCGCCTGCGTTCTCAGTTAAAATAGTGCCAAGCACACCCACAGAAAGGGTGAGACCCCGTCGAGTTAAAAACTCTTTGAGACGTGTTTTGCCGCGTTTAAGTCGAATGGTGAACGTTGCGTAAGGTAAATTCAGAATTTTTGCAGCTTCCTTATAACTTTTGCCTTCGAGATAGCAAAGGATTAATGGGAGCCGATATTTTTCTGGCAACCGATTGAGTTCTGCATCGAGAATCGGCCTTAGTTCGATCCATACCTGTTTTGAATCAGATTGATTGTGGGTTATCATATCTTCCTCCATGATCATATGTTCGATCCTTTTATGTGTATTAATTTGTCGCTTAAGATTTGAGGCCGAGTTAAGAGCCACTTTATAAAGCCAGCCGGCGATTGTTTCCCATTGCCTCATATCTTTGGCTTTTCGCGCAAGAACGAGAAAAGCGGTTTGAGCAGCATCATTGGCATCATGCGTATTTTCGAGCACACGAAGGCATACTCCCATCACAAGGGTTTCGTGCCGTTTAATAAGTTCTTCAAAAGCAGATTGCCTATTTTCCTCGAGAAACTGCTCTAAAAGTTGTCCATCGGTCTTTTCCATGTGTTACTTGTTTATATTAAATTTAATGATCCAAAATGAGGTCTAGTCCCTTCACTTGCACTGGAACTTTTACAGCAGGGTATTCCATAGGTGTGGTTGTCCCAGTTCCTAACTGTCCATAGTTATTATCTCCCCAAGCCCAAACCGTGCCGTCCGATTTCAAAACAAGGGTATGCCATACGCCTCCAGCAAGACCCACCACCCCGCTTAATCCACCCAACTGGACTGGTTCCAGGTTTTGAAAAAATAACGTGCTATCTAGTCCTAATAATTCTGTAGCGCCCCATACCCAGAGTGTTCCATCCGATTTTGAAGCAATTGAATGGAATGATCCCGCGGTAACATTAATAATTCCACTAAGCCCTTTTACCTGTACAGGGACAGAAGAGTTTAGGCTTGTTCCATCACCCAGTTGATTATACCAAGAATTCCCTCCCCAAGCCCAAACTGTGCCATCCGATTTTAAAGCAACGGTATGGACAGCCATTCCAGCATCTGTAGAAATAGCAACTACATTTGAAAGCCCAACCACTTGAACCGGAGAAGTTCTCCGGATCATTGTGCCATCTCCTAAGCATCCAAAATTATATCCTCCATAATTGTATCCCCAGGCCCACACGGTGCCATCCGATTTTAAGGCAAATGTCCTCCATGGCCCTCCACTAAGCGCAGTAACACCTGTAAGACCGCTTACCTGAACCGGGGTAAGCCGTTGCGTGGTTGTCTTATCTCCTAACTCTCCTTGGCTATTATCTCCCCAAGCCCAAACCGTACCATCCGCCCTTAAAGCAACTGTATGATATCCTCCTGCTGCAATCGCAATGATATCTGAAAGACCTTTTACTTGAACAGGAAAATTTCTTTGGATCGTCGTTCCATCACCCAGTTGCCCAAAAACGTTATACCCCCAAGTCCATACGGTACAATCAGACTTTAATGCGACTGTATGAAAAGCTCCTGCAGATACATCCGTAATACCACTTAGTCCATTTACTTGTGTAGGAACAAGTGCTTGACCTCCACTGACCCCATTACCAAGCTGTGAAAACTTATTATCACCCCATGTCCAAACAGTGCCATCGTTTCTCAATCCAACACTATGAAAAGCTCCGCCATCTAATGCAGCAACAACAACCAAATGTTTCGTTGTCGCGCTCGCTTCATTCGAATAAGCAGAGTGACCGATTAGCGGATTGGAACTTCCCGATGAACTTATAGCACGAACACGATAGAAATAAGAGGTATGGGGCATAAGCTCTTTATCATCATAGGTTGTTATGTTTGCGCTAACTGTTGCAATTTGAGTATAGACATCATTCCTTCCCGCTCTACGCTCAATTACAAAACCAACCTCTATAGATGAGTTATCTATCCAAGAAAGGTTAACTTGAGTTTCTGAAATAACACTAGCAACTAAATCCGATGGAGCTTGAAAACCTATTGTAGTAATACTTGCATTAACTATCGTAGAATAGGATGAATAAGAGTGGCCAACTGGATTAACCGCTTGCACCGTGTAATAATAGGTAGTGTTTGCAGATAATCCGGTACTATCGGAATAGCTGACGGTGCTACCGGTTCCAGCTCCAGTGGTTCCTACTATACTATACGGCACATCATTTGTTGACCCGGACACTATGGTGGATCGGTATACTTGAAAATTTGTTTCGGTGGTTGATGCATCTGTCCAACTAACATTGATCTGGCTTGATGAAACAGCGGTAGCAACCGGATTTATCGGTTTACCAAGACTTGTTACTGTAGAAATATTCGAATCAGGAGAATTACCAGCACCATTAACAGCCACTACTTTATAAGAATAAGTCGCGTTATTAGCCAATGCGTTATCTATGTAGCTTGTGACATTCGCGCCTAAGGTCGCTTTTAAAGTAAAGCTACCGCTACCTTCCTTCCGATAAACTTTAAAATTAGTTTCATTGCTTGAATGATCCGTCCACATAAGGGTCGCTTGATTTGAAGAAAAAGCTACAACATATAGATTCAATGGAGCCATGGGCAATGGAAAAGAGGGATTCGTTTTTGTATTTGTCACATTTGAATAAACCGAATCGCCTGCTGAATTTGTAGATCGCACCCGATAAGCATAAATAGTATCTGCCGTAAGCCCTGTATCGTTATAGGTTGTGATATTGGCAGCAACCGTTGCGATTTGTAGATAGGCCCCAGAATTTATTGAGCGTTCAACTTTAAAGCCGCTCTCGTTATTTGATTGATCAACCCACGATAAATTAATCTGACTACTCGATACAGCTGTAGCGGCCAATTTTGATGGTGGCGATGGTACTGTTACCAACGTAGTGGCACTTGCTATATTTGAATAACTAGAATCACCAGCTGAATTCGTAGATCGAATTCGGTAAGAATACAGCGTGCTTTCAGTAAGGCCGACATCACCGTACGTTAATATATTTGCACCGACCACTGCTATTTGCACATAGTTACTGCCTCCCATTGATCGTTCAATCTTAAAACCAGATTCGTTATTCGATTGATCTATCCATGAAAGGCTGGTTTGACTGCTCGAAGTTGCAGTAGCAACTAAGTTGCCAGGGATAGCAGGCAACGATGGCGGTGGCGATAACGTCGTAGCGCTTCCTATATTGGAGTAACCAGAATTGCCACCGGAATTGATTGCTCGCACTCGATAAAAATAGGTAGTACCCGTATTTAGTCCAATATCGTTATAGGCTATTCCGTTGATACCAACAGTTGCAAGTAAACTGTAAGGACCTCCTACTGAAAGCGAGTGCTCAATTTCAAAACCAGTTTCGTTGACTGAACCATCTATCCAAGAAAGATTAATCTGAATCGTTGAAATAGCTGTAGCAACCAAGTTGGACGGGATAGATGGAGGTAACGGCCATGTTGTTGCATTTGCTAGATTAGAATAATTAGAATCTCCTCCTAAATTCGTTGATCGTATTCGATAGGTATATTGTGTATCGGGTGATAACCCACTATCACTATAAGCCACTGTATTAGTACTTACTGTTGCAATCTGCACAAACGCACTACCACCGCTCGAGCGTTCGATTTTAAAATCAGCTTCGTTGTTTGAGTTATCAACCCAAGTGAGATTGATTTGGCTATTAGAAACCGCTGTCGCCGCTAAACTTGTCGGCGCTATAGGTGCTAGCGGTAATGTAGCTGCGCTCGCTGGACTTGTGTAAGCCGAATCACCAGCCGAATTTGTAGACCGAATTCGATACCAATATGTTGTATCAGTAATCAAACTCGTATCGCTGTAAGCAACTGTATTTGCACTGACTGTTGTAATTTGTGCATAGGGTCCCGTCAGTGACATGCTACGTTCAATTTTAAAATCTGTTTCATCATTTGATTGGTCGTTCCAAGTAAGATTTATCTGGTTAGCTGAAATCACAACAGTAACTAAATTAGATGGCGCAGTGGGTAAAGAAGGTCCACCCGTCGCAGATTGTAATGCGCGCAAAACATTGAGACGTCCGCCTGTTACACATTTACCGGAAAGGGATGGGATTGGATCGACCGAACTCATTACAAAAGTCTTCGTTTGTGTATGTGTGATTGAGGGAACTACAGATTTTAAAAGCGCACAAACACCCGCAACATAAGGCGCTGCCGTGGAAGTACCGCTGATAGATTGATAGTTTGTCGAAAACCCTTTCGAAGACATATAAGAGGTCACAAACGTTGGAAACGTACTAAAAATATTTTTACCGGGCGCAGCAAGATCCACCGTAGTAGCTCCATAATTAGAACTTTTCGGAGGAGTAAATTGTGCAAGCGCATCGTTCTGATCCGTAGCAGCTACGGCAATGATATTCGGATTATCATAGGCCGATGGATAATGTGGCGAAACATCGGTATCAACGCCGTCGTTACCTGCCGAGGTGATAAATAAAATCCCGTGGTTATCCGCATCTGTAATGGCATCTTTCAGAGTTTGTGAAAACCCACTACCACCCCAAGAATTCGATGTTAAATGCACTCCAACTTTTGTGGCATAATAAACCGCGTTAATCGCATCGGTAGCCACCCAAACACCATCCGCATCGGCAATCTTAATGGAAACGATAGAAATATTCCAACAAACACCTACCACGCCTATATTATTATTACCCGTAGCACCAATAATTCCTGCTACATGTGTGCCATGGCAGTTATCATCGATTGGATCGCTATCGTTATTTGCAAAATCCCATCCATGGACATCATCGATAAAACCATTTCCATCATCATCGATCCCGTTACCCTGAATTTCACCTGGATTAGTCCAAATATTCGGGCTCAAGTCCGGATGGTTATAGTCCACACCAGAATCGAGTACACCCACCAAAACGGATTTACTACCTGTTGCTATGCTCCATGCTTCTGGCGCATCAATATCGGCATCCGATGTTCCAATCGCACCTCCGATTGTCTGACCTGTATTATTTAAACCCCAAAGTTGAGAGAAACTATTGTCGTTAGGCATGTTCGTTGCGGTATCCATTTGGGCAACATAATCTGGTTCAGCATAACTAACCACAGACGTCTCTTGGCGATAAGCATCCATCGCCTTAGTAAGGCTATCCACATCATGTTCGCTTAACTCCACAATGTAGGTGCCGGGTGCTAACATCTTTTTGAGAATCTTCGCTCCATACTTTTGATTCAACGTTTCTAGCGATGGCTCTCCAACGCCAGCTGCAAGCTTAACAATTAAATGATCGGCTACCATCGCTTCTTGCTTGAGAACTTTTTCGACTCCACTTACAGGATCTTTCAGAAAAGTCTCAACCACTCGGAGATATGGATACTTAAAGTCTGTCTTGACTATCTTTACTTCCTCCACGTGACCATTCGAATCCGGAAGTGATTTGTGTGATGAAATAATAGTTCCTTTTTTACCAAAAGGATTTTTATGCGTTGACGCGATTGTCTTTTCGCTATCAGACACCAATTCCTTTTTTGTTTCTACTGGAGCAATATTCCCTTGTCGCCCAACATCCTGCTTCGTGTTCGAAGAATCCTGATTTAAAACCTTTAACTTCGAATTTTTCTGAATCGATGTGTTTTTCGAAAGATATTCACTTGAGTTTTCAGCCTTTCGACTATTAAAAAAATAATTGACAAAAACCAAAAGACTAACGGCTAACACAAACAAACCTAGCCAGATTGACCACGGATAAAAAGTGATCTTTCTGGGATCTGCCATAAAACATTTTCCAATCTTAGGCTACACCCTCATAAAATAGCACTTAACTTTTAAAAAACAACCCATACACGGATAATTTTTCCTAGCTGTCTGCCTGCTTTCCACTTCGCTTAACTGCTTTCATAAGATATATGTCTTCAAGTAGGTTATATTGGCTCAAAAATCTTTTAAAAATTGTTTCTTTTTTAGATCTGGGGAATACCCCCTTTTTGAGCGATCTTTATATTCATTTATATTCATATAAATCCCTTTCTACTTATATATGGTTGAAAAGAGCATTTTCGTGACAAAAATCTTTGTTTTTTAAAAAAATTTAACTATTTATAATATGCACCTTATTTTTAGAGCTACAACTAAAACACCTATCTGTTTGATTCCTACGATGTTTGGAGACAAAAGACCGAATTGCCGTCCTTTTTACTCTGTCGTGAAGCACTACGAAATCAGATTAATTTCCAGAAATCAGATCTAAATTTTTTACCTGAACAGGTGTTAACCTTTGTGTTGCCGTTCCATCACCAAGCTGGCCATAGGAGTTGTTGCCCCAAGCCCAAGTAGTACCGTCGGACTTTAAAACTATATTATGTAAAGCGCCTGCAGCAATATCTGTTATATTTGACAGATTTTTTACTTTGACCGGCGCTAGCCTAGAAGCAGTTGTTCCATCTCCTAATTGGCCATAGTTATTATTACCCCAAGACCAAACAGTTCCATCCGACTTTAACGCCATACTGTGAC
>CAZNSF010000223.1:0-2999 GCA_964575565.1 uncultured Verrucomicrobiota bacterium
CTTGATCCCTTTTATACTCAAACACGTACAACTACCAGTGTGATATCATCATTTTGAGGGCGTTGACCTACAAAACGACGAACTCGTTCTTCAATGTTTTTAGTCATTGCCTCTGCGCTTTGATCGGCACAAGCGTAAATGGCTTCTGCTAACTTAGGGCGTCCGAATTCCTGGTCTTCTTGATCAAGCGCTTCAGTACTGCCATCGGTATAGAAAACCATTGCATCGCCCTTTTGCAATTTTATCTTTTGTTCTTCTAAAACAGTATCGAAAACATTGCCGCTATCAATTCCTAAAGCCATGCCTTTAGGAGATAAAATCTCCAAATGCTTTTTTTCTGCTTGATGCCATAGCAAGGGCTCATGGCCCGCGCGACAAAAAGTAAATTCCCAAGTGCGAATATTAAGCACTCCGTAAAGCATAGAAATAAACATATCTTCTCGCATTTCCGGATGAATTACGCGATTAACTTGTTTGAGAACTTTGGCTGGCGAAGGATTTCCTTGGGCCTTTGTGCGTAAGGCGCTGCGGCACATCGCCATAATGAGTGCGCCCGAAACTCCTTTTCCGGAAACATCTGCGATTGCAAAACCCCAGTGGTCGGCATCTACTTGGATAAAATCGTAATAATCTCCTCCTACTTGCAGAGCGCAAATATTGATGGCATTTACCTGCACGTTATCAATTTTAGGGAATACAGATGGAAGAAGTAGTTGCTGGATTTCGCGGGCAATTTCTAAGTCACGATCCAGACGTTCTTTTTCCGCCAATACATGATGAAGGTTTGCGTTAAAAATGGCAAAGGCCGCTTGGCTAGCAAGAGAACTAACGAGCGAAAGATCTGTGTCGTTAAAAGGCTCTTCATTTTTAGTATTTGCCATAGCCATTACACCCAAGATTTGGTCGCGGAAAACAAGAGGCACTGCCAGAAAAGTTTGGATACGCAAAATTTCATCTTCATAGTGAGGCAAGCGATGATCTTCGCTAGGTTGACGAATCAAAACGGGTTTCCCAGTTTGGGCAACACTACCGAGAATCCCATCGCCAATAGAAATTTTTTGCGATTTAATAGCTTGTTCAAGAAAAACTGCACGGCTAGCAAGCTTGGATTCCATAAAACCAGGAGGTGGATGGGGCGGTGGGAAAGGACCTTCGATAACGACAGCTTCGAGAGTTTGCCCTGTGGAATTCAGAAGAAAAATAGCGCCAGACTTTGCTTCAGCAGCGCGCACGGAACATTGGATGATAAGCTTAAGAATTCCTTCGACATTGAGATTTTCGGTGAAGGCCTCGCCTACTTCATGGAGAAAGGTAAGAACTCTTTGTCCTTCCCGGACTAATTGCTGACGGTTAGTTTCTAGTTGTTCAGCTCGTTTAGTCTGCCGCCACCAGAGATAGGCAAAAAGGGAAGCAGCAATGAAAAAGATAAAACCAAGGAAATTCATTTGGAAGACGGTTTGCCAACTTTATTCCGTAAAAGTTCGATCACATCTCGAAACTTAGCTTCGTTAGTTTTGGAAATCGAAACAAGTTTTTCATGGGCCTCTAACATTTCACGAGACTTGGTTTCTTTACTGATTTCATTGCCACGCAACTCGTTAAGAGGTGCTTTTGCGTGTTCTTCATGGACCATTTGGAAGAGGTGATCAATCCCTAATCCTTGGATCATGCCTAACACTCGTTCGGTAGTATTTACTAATTTGATTGGTGGAAGAGGTCGTTCTTTTACTTTACTGCCAATGCCAGCAAGCATGCCCAGGAAGGTGCTATCCATATAGGTGCAATGGGAAAGATCGATTTGGAAAAGGTGCCGATTTTCATCAAGGCATTGCAAGAGGTACTGCTTTAAGAAATAGCTATTCTGGTGAGTGCCTCTACCTTTTACGCGAACCATAATAACAGCCTCTTGTTCTCCAACGAGAATTCCTGAAGTTTCTTCGCTCATAATTACTTTACTATTCCAGATTGCATGTAATGAGTGATTTTTGGCAAATTTAAGCCATGTTCAAGCACCAAATCCGTGTAGCCTATAGAGATATTACTTTGGGTAACCACATTTATTATGCCCGTTATCTTGATCTTTTGGAGGTTGCACGAAACGAAGCTTTTCGTGGGCTAGGGCATCCTTTGCTAGCCCTCCAGGAACGCGATATTATTTTCCCTGTAGTCGAGTGCAACCTGTGTTATCATGCCCCAGCGCGTTACGATGATCTTCTAGATATTGAAACGGTTATTACTGATCTTGGGAAGGTTCAATTCACCCTGACTTATCGTATCAAACGATCCGAAGCACTCATCTTAACAGGAACCACGCGGCATGCCGTTACTAATTTAGCAGAAAAACCGATTCGCATGCCGGCCGATCTTTACGAAGCTCTTCAGACTCATGTGGAACACGGCGGATAAGGTTTCTGTATAGGTAAACTCATAATTGAATCCCTAAAGAACGCAAAGAAAGATTGACATAAATATGTCACATCTTATATTTAAAGCATGAGAACAACTTTAAGATTGGACGACCATTTATTGCGGCAAGCTAAAGCAGAAGCCGCGCGGTGTGGGAGGAGTCTTACGGCTTTTGTGGAAGAAGCTTTGCGCTTGCAGCTCTTGCCATTATCTACAAAGGCTAAAAGAAAACGCATCAAACTCCCTACCTTTAAATTAAGGTTGCGACCGGGCATTGATGTAAGTAATAACCGCGCTCTACGTGATCTTTTAGACGATAATGACAAGTTCTCGCAATGTTAGTTTGGGGGAAATGATTTATGGTTTTGTTAGATGTGAATGTCTTGATTTTTGCATTTGATGAAACATCTCCACAGCATGCTCGATGTTTGAGTTTTCTTGAAAAAGTGTTAAATGGTGATTTAACACTTGGCATGGCGGAACCAGTATGGAGTGGTTTTTTAAGAATTACTACCAATCCGAAGATATCACGGGCCAAAGTTTCCCTTGAAAAATCAATCGCTTTTCTTGAAGCCCTTCGAAAAAGTCCGAAT
>CAZNSF010000224.1:0-3949 GCA_964575565.1 uncultured Verrucomicrobiota bacterium
GCGTATGGGAAATCTTTAGGAATATTTTTAATACATGTTGCTGGAATCGCATGCGATTTTAGGCGTTCAACCTTAAGACGAGTTTCTTTTCGAGAAGGATCCCATACCTCTGAAGAATCGGTATCTTTGTGTGTAAAGTTATAAGCCATTAGGATGTGAGGCACTTGATTGTTCGGTGCTCGTTCAAAATCATTAATATCAGCAATTCTCGAGGCGAAAATAGCATTGGAAACTTCATCGAATAAGTTGAGTAATTCTACTCTTGGAAAAGCGTCTTCGTTAACAAGTTGGTTGAAGGGGATGTTGCTATTTTTAACCAACTCGTTAATGAGTTTACGAGTATCTTGGGTAGAATTTGGTGAGCGGTACGGTTGGAAAACAATGTCATAGGCAATGACACGAGGTTTGTAGTAATTAATCCAAAATCCTTCCTCAAAAGGTTTAAACCAATGATCACGGGTTAACCACCCTCCTGATCCCCACCTATCAGCATCTTTGGAAGTAATAGGGTCTACCGATTTTTGGTCTATTCCAACAAGGACAACTTGGTCGCTAACATTAATTTTCCGTTGAAATAATTTTTTTGCCGTATGGCGCCAGTCGAATCGTTGATCGATCGTCTTTACTTCAAGAGGTTCCATCCATCCTTTTTGGTTAACCAGCATGGCCAAGCATGCCATAGCCAGAGAAATAAGGAGGACGATGAATAAGGATAGTTTCTTTTCTAGCATGGATTAGAACTCTAGCATTTTAATGCCCTTTATTCAAAGCGGATAAAAAATCTTGTACAGAACGATGATCTATTATCCGAGAGTAAGGTTCAATGGACGATAAATATTTAAGCCGATCCACCGTTTGTTCTTCGCCCCAAGAAGTTCTAACATTCCGAGGCCAACTCATCCACACGCGGTGCTTTGCGCGTGTAAGCATCACATAAAAAACACGCGCTTCTTCATCCGAATAACCCGCCCATGGCGCCACCAGGCGAGGTAAGGCTACAGCTTCGAATTCTAATCCTTTGGATGCATGCGCGCTTAAAAGACGTACACGGTCTGGATCAGCTTCCAACATCATGTCTCTGCGGCTTAAAGCCACTTGTTCTAAGAAAATTGGTAAGGAAAGAACGCCGCCGCGACGTTGGGCAAGGAAACGCGCAATCGCGGCTAAGTCCTCAATATTTTTTGTTCTCGATGGATCCATCCGGTAATCATGTTGACCCGGTGTGTTTTTAAGCAATTCCCAGATTGCAAGAATCAATTCTGGAATCGCTAAACCTTCAGCCTCTTTTTCACTGGCTTGCTGAAATAACGCAGTTACTTTGCGAAATGCCAAGGCAAGATCACGATCCATTTCGGCAATAATTTTTATTCTGGTTTCTTGGGTTTCTTTTAATCGCGGGATCAATCGTTCCAATACCGAAAGGCAAGCACGCGCATCAGCTTGGGCATCATGAGCTTTTGGAAATTCAATTTCTAATGCTTTTACAACGGTTTCTAATCTTAACCCAGAAAGTTGTTCTGGAGATAGCGTAGCGGCTGCCAGCGGCATCGTATCGAAGTAAATTGGCCAACGGAGATTCATCCCTAATTGTTTAGTTTGGGAACGCAATAAACGTAGATCAAATTCTAAGTTATGCCCTATCAGCACATGATTTTTTTCAAAGCAAAGGCCTGTCTCTAAAACAGCGCGCGCTTCCTTGCCGTGGGAAGCAAGAAATTCATTGGTGAATCCGTGGATATGAACACTTTCTCCAACGTTATCTTTCGGTCGGATCCAATCAGTATAAGATAAATCCTCCGAGTTTATTTTCGGCTGTGTTACTCGCGCGAATTGCACGATTTCTGCGGTAAGTGGATCTAAACCAGTTGTTTCTAGATCAAGAGCGAGAGCTTGACCATTTTCCCATGCCTGGAGCAAGGGGCCAAGGGGATCGCCTTTTGCATCTCGCACAAGATAACCAATGTGTAATCCAATGCCACGAGTTGATTTCTCAAGCGCTTCTAAAGCTGCAACTCTTGCGCCAAAGCGCTTAAGGAGTCGCAAAATGGGGTGACGCCGAAATGGACAAACAAGATGTTCCAGGATAGCAGTGATATCTTTTACTTCTTGGCGTCGGAAAAAATCAAAATCTTCAGCAACGAGATGAGGAATTTCTACAGTTTTCAGCGCGCTCGAAATTTCTACGAGTGTTCTATTTTGTCGTGCAAGGATAGCGATTTCGTGGCAAGGAATACCTTCCTTTCTCCAAGCTGAAACTTGGGCAACAAGGCTTTGAATTTCTTCAGCCGAGCTATCGAAAATGTGGAGCGAAATTTCGCCGTCTTTCAGTAAATCTTTCGAGGCTTCCGGGAAAGGTTCTTGGCTAGGAATAAAAGCTTGGCGCACAGCGTTAGTCGCTTCTACGAGAACTCGGGAACAACGATAATTTGTTTTTAATGCCAGCCTACGGGGCTGGAATTCTTTTTCGAAGGCTTCGATTACTTGCTTAGGCTGCGCAAAACGCCATTCATAGATCGTTTGATGAAGATCGCCAAAAAATTTTACGCAATGATGGGTAGCTCCCAAAAGAGCAATCACCCGATATTCTGCCAGATTAATATCCTGCACTTCATCCACTAACATCCATTGATAACGCGCTTGCCAACGCTCGCGGACTTCCGGATTAGTTTTTAACAGGCGGTAAACGCGAGCAACAAGCCCCGTAAAATCAACTGAACCATCACGATGGAGAGCATCGCGATACATCCGAAAAGGTTCGGGGAGAGAGCCAACTTTTTCGCCCATTAGAAAATCGAATACAAACTTTTCGTAAGCATTTAAAGCTGCTGCAGATTTATTTTTATAACGCGCTATACGGTCTTCACGCGGAATAAATTGCCAGAGCAGTTCGGCGGATTCATCTTCATCCAAAATACCGAAATCCGGCGGTAGACCGGCAAAAGCGCCTTCTTCGCGAAGAAGGCGCGCGCATAATCCATGGAGATTAAAGAGATGTACCCGGTGACTTTCTTGGGGCAGAGTTTCCGCCACAGCTTCGCGCATCGCTTCAGCTGCGCGGTTAGTAAAGGTAAGGCCTAAAGTACGTTCGGGCTCAATCCCTGTTTTTAGCGCGCGGCGAATCGCTGCTGCCGCTGTAAGAGTTTTACCGGTTCCCATAGGGGCGAGAACCAGAAGACACTCTTTTACAGCCTCAATTACTTTTACTTGGTCAGTATTTGGAAAACTCATAAGGCAAGATACGTGGGATCATAACCATGGGGATTTCTCAAAGCTCGACAAATTTTTAACCATTAGATGTGGAGAAGTTTTGGGAGATATGGTAGATCAGTGATTATGCCCAAATCATCATCTGGTCCTTCAAAAGCAGCAAAATCTTCTACACCTTCTCGTTCTCCTATGGGTCTTGGGAGAGGACTTACCGATATTATTGCCGAAGGGGCGCGTCATCTCCAAGGAAGCACGAATACGAATACCATTTCTTCGCCGGCGATTACATCCACGATTCGCCAAATTCCGCTTTCACAAATTGTTGCTAATCCTCGCCAACCGCGATTACGTTTTGTGGAAGAACCGTTGGATGAATTAGTTGGTTCTATTCGAGAACACGGCGTTCTCCAACCCATTACCGTGCGGCCCCGCGAGAATAATCAATTCGAAATTATTGCAGGAGAAAGAAGGGTTCGTGCGTGCCAAAAAGCCGGTCTTACTACCGTTCCAGCAATTGTTAAGCAAGTTTCGGATGTGGAAGCCTATGAACTTGCGCTCATCGAAAATCTGCAGCGTGAGAATCTAGATCCTATTGAGGAAGCGCGCGGATATCGAAAACTAGCCGATGAATTTTCTCTTACCCAAGAGCAGATCGCACAAAAAATTGGTAAAAACCGCGTCACCATCGCCAATACGATACGGTTACTCGATTTACCGGAAGAAATCCAAAACTACTTAACCC
>CAZNSF010000225.1:0-2731 GCA_964575565.1 uncultured Verrucomicrobiota bacterium
TAATCAATTCGGTTAAAGGCTTGCAAACGACGACTTTATTCAACGTGATTGTCTATGGCGAACGTGTGGATGTTTTTAGTCAAAAAATGGTGTTAGCTGCTCCCGAACAAAAGGATCGGGCGGAGCAATGGATCAAACCCTATGATCTTGTACCTCCTGGCACTACGCAACAGGATATAGATAGGGGCACCGTGAAACTTGGTACCGTACTTGATAATTTTTTTAGAGGATCAGATTTGTCTACTAAATACAAGGCGTTACTCAAAGCGAATGGTAAGTCGCGCATGGATTTAGCTTTAGTTACTGCTTTTGAAATGGGAGCGGATACCATTTTTATTATTACCGATGGAGTTCCGGATGTTGAAAAACCATTAACAGAAGCAGAGCGAGCAAAGTATGATAGGGAGCATGAAGAATGGAAAAAGAAAGATGCTGCCTTTAGGGAGGCGCATAAGCCTAAATTAAGCGATGAGGATAAGGAAAAAAACCGACAGGAAGCTGAAAAACGAAAGGCAGAACCCAAAAAGGATCAGCCCGTTGTAATTAAGGAAAAAGGTGGTGGTGGTGGTGGTGGTCCAGAGTGGGCAAAAGGAGCTCCGGTCGCACCGTTTATACCTGGGTGGGCGAAAGACGATATGTTACGTTATATTAAAGAGTTGGTGGATACTTTGTACATTAAAGCAAACCGCCAGCCTCCCCATATTCATACTGTTGGATTCGAAACCCATAAGGGTGCAGAACAGTTTCTTAAAGAGTTAGCCCAGGAATTTCATGGCACCTTTAAACATATCGAGAGTCTAGTTCCACCTCAACCTGACCCAGATGGTGGTAAAAGAAGAGGTCCTCCTAATAAAAAGTAGTAGAACAGCTATCTTTCAAGAGTTAGGTTCTAATTAGCCTGATGTAAAAAGTTCCAGAGAAGTTGGGCCGTTTTTTCACCAAATCCTTGCACCTGTTGAATTTCTTCTAAACGTGCTTCTTTTAAGCGCTCGAGAGAACCAAATTTTTGGAGAAGGATTTTCTTAGAACGTACCCCTATCCCCGGAAATTCATCAAGAATAGATTCACGAATCTGTTTACGTCTCCAATTTTCGTGGAGTGTATTTGCAAAACGATGCGACTCATCACGTACCCGCTGAAGGAGATGAAGAGCTGGAGAAGAACGAGGTAATTTTAATGACCGCTTGTGATGAGGGATATAAAGAATCTCTTCTTCCTTAGCAAGACCGACCATAGGCAATGAGATATTTAATTCTTGTAAAGCAAGTAAGCCAAAACTTAATTGACCTCGTCCGCCATCAACCAAAACCAAATCTGGCAATGGCTTTCTTTCAATCTTTAACCTCTGGTAACGACGTCCGATAATTTCCCGTATCGAAGCAAAATCATCATTTTGCTTGCCCGCCTTCGCCAGAAGGCCACCACCTTTGGTGGTGGATGAATGGCGTGTACGGGTCGTGCCGAAGCCTTTGGCAGAGGCGGATGGTGGTGGAGCTTCGCCGTCTTTAATAGAGGGAAGATTCCCTTTAATATTAAAGTGACGGTAATTTGCTTTTATAGGTCTGCCATCTACAAATTGAACCATCGAGCCTACGGTGTGTTGACCATAAATGTGTGAGATATCAAAGCCTTCGATCACGCGCGGCGGTTGTTTCATGCTAAGAATTTTGCCTAAAGCGACAATTTCTGTTTGCGGATTGTGTTGCCGAGGCATATCGCGCACAAACTTTCGCGTGCTTTGTTTTACTGTTTGTCGAAGATTGTGGAGTGTATCCCGCAGACTTGCGGCACGCTCAAAATCTTTTCGTTGGGCAGCCTTTTTCATCTCTTCTTCAATTTCTTGTAAAGCGCCTTCATCCTTTCCTTCCAAAAATAAACAAGCGCGTTCGATCCATCGCTGATACTCTTTATGGGTCACACGTTTGATGCAAGGGGCTGAACAATGTTTGATGATATCGTTCATGCAATGTTTATAATCGTATTCACCTGGGTTTGCAGGATGGCAGGCTCGAATATGGAAATTCTTGTAAATATATTCTAAGGTATTGCGTAATGCAGTGGAGTGACTAAAAGGACCAAAGTAACGGCAACCATCCGGTTTTCGAAGTCGTGTTAAGACAAAACGAGGGAAAGGATCGCGGGTTAATTTAACGAGAAGAAATCGTTTATCATCTCGGAAAGATATATTATACTTTGGCCGATAATCCTTGATGAGCTTACCTTCTAAAAGAATGGCTTCGGCTTCGTTTTTCACTTCGTAAGTATCAAAGTCCGCAGTGCTTTCAACGAGGGCGCGAGTTTTAGGATCCATTTGGGTAAACCGGCTAGGTTGAAAGTAAGAACGCACCCGTTTATTGAGCGCCTTGGCTTTCCCCACGTAAATCACACGGCCGATTCGGTCACGCATCAGATAAACACCAGGCCGATTCGATAATTGATCGAGTTTGGTTTTAATAGTAGAGGAGAATTGCATTCGAAAAACCCAATGTGCCTGACCTATTTTTTAAAGCCCAACTTCTCTAGAATGGCTTGCTCAATTTCGTTGATTTCCTCTAAGCGCAACCATCGAGTAATCCCAAAATAAACCAGCACACCAAGCCCCATGCCGATAATCACTCGACTTAAATTACCACTAAAAGAATGGCCGATAGCAAACCATGTGTGTGTGTGTTGAGATAAAATAACTACTAACCCCATGATGCTCGAAGCAATGAGAATTTTACCGATTGCA
>CAZNSF010000226.1:0-3797 GCA_964575565.1 uncultured Verrucomicrobiota bacterium
CTCCCAGCAGGAGCCGCATCCCGAAAGCATTCATACGGTGTCCTTCCGGATCCGGATCCCGCGAATCATTTTGTTGGTTATTTTCGACCGGCTTCCCAAAAAGGAAGTCAAGTTCACGCGTCACAACATTTTCGAACGCGATAAACATCAGTGCCAATATTGTGGTAAAATGATGGAGAAGCGTGATTTAAATCTAGATCATGTAATTCCACGGGATCGCGGCGGAACTACTACGTGGGAGAATATTGTCTGTTCCTGTATCGAATGCAATACGCAGAAAGGGAATCGTACTCCACGCGAAGCGGGGGTGAAGTTACTTCGTCAACCGAAGCGGCCAAAGTGGAGGCCATTCCTCACTGTTTCCCATGCACGTACACCGAACGACACTTGGCGTCATTTCTTGGATCCCAGTCTATGGGATGTGGAATTTGGGGAAAGCATTTCGAACTAGAAAAAAATTAACCCCATCCAGGGAGTTTTCTTTCACTCACCTGAATGGGGCAAATCTGTTATCAAAGAAGATGTTGCTTACTTCTAGTAGCGACCTCTCTTAGACTAGTTGTTTAGAGACAAGCTTTGTCATCTCAAACATATTGACTTGTTTTTTGCCATTGAAGACAGCCTTCAATGCGTCATCAGCATTAATTTGCCTTCTGTTTTTCTTATCCTGCAGGCCATTTTTCTTAATGTACTGCCAGAGCTTCTTAGTAAGCTCCGTGCGAGGTAAGGGTTTGGAACCAACAACCGCAGCGAGTTTATCGTTAGGTTGTACTGGTTTCATGAATGCTGCATTTGGTTTACGCTTTGCTGCCATATAGTTAATCCTTCTTTATATAGTTTTAGTTTTTTAACATAGCCCGTTACTACAAACGCCCGTTTGAAGCATGGGTTGCGAACACTTATCGTTTGCCAGATTCTAAGGCGTCTGGCAACTCTTTCTTAGAGGGAAAAACGAATTTTTTGAAGGAAGGGCAAAGCCTTTTTAGCTCGCAATTTGGACAGTCCGGCTTTCGGGCATAGCAACGACGGCGTCCATGCCAAATGAGCCAATGGGTAAGATCGCCCCATTGCCGTCGAGGAAAGAGTCGCATTAAATCACGTTCAACTTTTTCTGGGGTCGCCATCCGAGAAAGTCCCAATCTCCCCGAAAGACGTAACACGTGGGTATCCACACAAACTCCTTCATTTTTTTCAAAAGCAACATTTAGAATTACATTGGCAGTTTTGCGCCCAACCCCATCTAGGGTTAGTAACTCTTCCATGCTTTCAGGAACTCTGCCTTTGAATCGGTTAAGAATTGCCTGGCAGCAAAGACGAATGTTCCGTGCTTTGTTACGATAGAAACCTGTACTGTGAATTTCTTTTTCGAGTTCTTTCTGGGATACTCGGGCAAAATGCGCAGCATCCGGATATTTATGGAAAAGACCAGGAGCAACTATATTCACGCGTTTATCTGTGCATTGAGCTGAAAGAATCACTGCAACTAAGAGTTGCAAGGGGGATTGATATTGCAATTCGCATTTTGCTTTTGGATATGTTTGTTGGAGTAATCGAACTATTTTTTTGAGGTATAGAGAACCTGGTTTAAAACGCATAGGAAGCTAATAAAGAGAAATATTCTTTGTGCTTGAAAGAAGATTCGTTCCGCCATCCGGACGAAAATCCATCTGAACACTTACTGTTTGTCCACGACGCGTAGACGTTTTGAAGTACGAATAGGGAATCGCAAAACGAACAGCGAGATCGTTTACTTTAAAAATAGAGCCAAAAGTTTCCCAATGAAAATTGGTAACACCGATAGCAAATGTTTGCTCATAAAGGATATTTTTCATTTTCATGGATTCTTTCTCATCTTGTCCTTCGGAAGATAAGCTTAAGTTTCTGGAGGTATAAAGGTGGATTCTGAAGCTACCCGCGGAAGCCACTTGGTTGGTAGATGCATCAGCGAGCGTAAAATACCCAACCAACGAGTCATTTTGAGAATAGGGAACAAATTTTAAAATATGTACAGGTAGGTTTTTAGATAAGATAGGCGCAGCTGGCGGAGAGAGTGAACAGGAAATGACGAGACTGGCAAGAATCCATAAAATGGGTAACATTTTTAAAATCCAACATGCGCAAGCTTGCTTTGTCATCCAACATTTGGCCATATTGCTCTTTAGTTGATAAATAAATTTATGAAAACTGTTCGTATAGGACTAGCTGGTTTTGGGTGGGTAGGCAGTGCTGTTTATCGCTATCTTCGACACGAAGCGCACCTTCTTGTCGAGCGTTATGGGATTTACCCCGTCATTACCAAGATTGCGGTTCGAAATCCTCGGCGTCTTCGTCGTCATGGAATTTTATTACCGCGATCTCTTTTAGTTTCTGGTATCGCGCAGCTTGTTACAAGTAAGGATACAGATATAGTGGTTGAACTTATCGGTGGTTGTAAGGAGGCTCTCCGCTTAACCCTTTCTTCCTTACGCGCCGGAAAGCCAGTGGTAACCGCCAATAAAGCCCTTTTAGCAGAGCATGGTCGAGAAATTTTTAGTGAAGCCAATCGGGGGAATGTCCCTGTTTATTTTGAAGCTAGTGTTGCCGGTGGCATTCCCATCATTAAATCGTTGAGAGAAGGGTTGGCAGCTAATCGCTTTCATCTTATTTATGGAATTGTCAATGGTACTTGTAATTATATTCTTACGCAAATGTCTCAGGGCGGGATAACTTTCGATGAGGCTTTACAACAAGCTCGAACTCTGGGATATGCAGAAGCAGATCCTTCCTTGGATATTGATGGGGTAGATGCTGCGCATAAAGCTACGGTTCTTGCTTCGATAACCCATGGGGGTTGTGTGAATTTCCGCGATGTATATTTCGAAGGCATCCGGCATGTTTCTGGTTTAGATATTCAGTTTGCGCATCAACTGGGGTACGAAATTAAATTATTAGCCATTATCCGTTCTTTAGGTGCTTCACAAATAGAGGTTCGTGTGCATCCGACCTTAATCCCTCAAACGAATCGGCTTGCTACCATTCATGGAGTGACCAATGCCATTATGGTGCGCGGCCATGTGGTCGGAGATATCGAATTCTCTGGTCCTGGCGCCGGTGGTAATGCAACGGCTAGCGCGGTACTAAGCGATGTTATCCAAGCTGCTAGCTATGTAATTGATACGCAAGCGCATCATGGAAAAAACACCTCGAAGTTGAAAGTCCATCATTTGATGATTGGGACCCATCGTCTTAAAGTAGCTAAGATTCATGCCGTCGTATCCCGTTATTATGTAAGACTCTCGGTGATTGATCGGCCCGGAGTGATGGCGCAAATTTCTTCCATTTTCGGGAAAGCCAAAATTGGGATTAGCTCCGTCATTCAACCCGAAGGACACGAAGGCAGATCTGTTCCGCTTATTTTTATGATCCACGATGCGCCTTACGGCGCTGTGCAGAAAGCTTTGAAACATGTTTGCCGGTTAGAGTGTGTAAAAGCCAAGCCTGTGATGATTCGTGTGGAAACTTTTGAAGCATGATCTGGAACGGCATTATTGAGGCTTATCGGCCTTTTCTACCGGTAAGTAAAAAAACGCCTATCGTTACTCTTAACGAAGGAAACACACCTTTGCTTTTTTCTCCGCATCTAAGCGAAATGGTGGGGAAGGAAGCTCGTGTCTATATCAAGCTAGAAGGTCTTAATCCTACAGGTTCATTCAAAGATCGGGGAATGACGATGGCCATTTCAAAAGCGATCGAAAAGGGCACGCAAGCTGTTATTTGCGCTTCCACAGGCAATACATCGGCTTCTGCTGCGGCTTATG
>CAZNSF010000227.1:0-3731 GCA_964575565.1 uncultured Verrucomicrobiota bacterium
CAGGTCAGTTTCATACAACCCATACGATTGCAGTACCTCGTTTAGGAGGTTTTTCACTCATGTTCGCCTTTTTAGTGATTTTTTTCGGAGCTATCTTTGTAAGTGCTAAAGGTGATTATGTGGTACCGAAAGAAATTAAAATTATTTGCTTATCCTGTTCGGCTGTATTTCTTTTAGGAGTTTTGGATGATCTTCGTTCTCTTCCAGCAAGACTTAAATTGGCTATCCAAATTTTGATTGCATGGTTGGTTTATTTAGGAGGTGTGCGCATTGATCGTTGGATGAATCCTTTTACACAAACGATTTATTCTTTTGATAGCTTAGGTGCACCGTTAACGATCCTTTGGTTAGTAAGTATTACGAATCTTATTAATCTTGTTGATGGGATCGATGGTCTAGCATGCGGCTTAACTTTTTTCTTAATGATATTGCTTGCGATCACAAGTGGTATCGCTGGAAATGTTTTTTTGTTACTGATTTCCCTTGGAATGGCCGGTGCTTTATTGGGCTTTCTTTTTTATAATTTTCCACCTGCAAAAATATTTATGGGCGATGGGGGCGCTTATTTCCTTGGAATGCTCATTGCAGAATTGGCTTTGCTTAATTCCAACAAAGGAACAATTGCAGCAGCTTTAATTGTGCCATTTTTTGCCCTTGGACTTCCAATTATTGATGCAATTTTTACGGTTTTTCGCCGTGTATTGGTTGGGCTGCCTATTTTTCGTGCAGATCGTAAACATATTCATCACCGTTTAGTGAGCATGGGGTTTTCTAGACAGCGTGTGGTCTTATTGCTTTATGCGGTTTGTATTTTCTTTGCGTTATTAGCGCTAGGTGTTTTTGTTTGGAAAGGCCAACTTTTGCCAATTTTATTTGGTGTCTTTATGATTGTAATGGTTTTATCTGCACGAGTCTTTGGATTTGTCCAAGATTGGTATAAACTTGGGAAATCACTTACAGAGTCTGTAAATCGTCGTAAACATACCAAGTACGCGCTTTTGCTCGGACAATTGCTTTTGATGGAAGCCGAGCGCCGCAAAAGCATGGATGAATTATGGATAGACTTTAGTTTTTTTCTCCAAAAACTTGGATTTTGCAGTGCTGTATTTTCTTCAGGCTCGCAAGAGCGATGTTGGAATTCACAAGATGCTTCACCTTCACATCAAGGAGAGAGTTTTATTCTTCAAGAAGTAAAGGGAGATTTGCCTATAAAAATTACTTTCTATTGTAAGTCGAATGTTTGGGATAGTGAAACCCTTCAACTTCTTTCGGAATTAGCAACAGAAGCTTGGGTTAAAGCGTTGACACATTGGCGCCATCTGCATAGGACTTCTTCATAAACATTCAGCAGTGAAAACCATAAACTCTATTCGCCGTCTTCGTTTTTCCGCTCAATTTCTTTTTTTTGCAAGTGGTGCGTGTGCTGTTTTGCTTTTTGGAGGAGTGGAGGTCTGGGCAAAAGGAATTCTAGCTCTTTTATTGGCTTTCGCTTGTTTATTCGAGGCAATGATTTGCGAGCAATCTTATTCACGGATTTCAAGGCATATCTTCATTCTTACTGTTTTACTGTTGCTGTGCTTGTTGTTATCGCTTTCTCCGTGGCCTGTGGATTGGGCCGGATGGCTTTCGCCGGGCCAAACACGATTGCTCCAGGATTTAGAGGGATGGAGGCCATCTCATTTACATGGAAGTATGGCGCCTGCTGTAACATGGGGCGCTTTCTCCATGCTTGTCGGAGCAGGATCAGTGGCTTATTTGAGTTGGCTTTGGTCAGCACATCGCTCCTTCCGTGTTATTTTGAATGGCTTTATTCTATTCCTAGGAATCATGGTGGGTTTACTTGGGCTGATTGACCAGCTCGATGGCAGTAATTTGCTTTATGGATTTCGGCCAACCGAACACAAAACTCATTGGGGACCATTTATTAATCGAAATCATTTTTCAAGTTATCTGAACATGAGTGTTTTAATGGGTCTTGGCATCTTTTTTCGATATGCCTTTCCAAGGAAAGATCAGACAGGTTCATTATTTCGAGGTTTATTAGCGCTTGGGTGTGCTATTTTTTGTGGGGTAATGTCCATGGCAACCGCTTCCAAAGGAGGGCTTATTTCACTGGTTGGAGGTCTTATGGTTTTTACCATGCTACTTGTTTTGCGAAAACGATTTGGTCTTCGCGCGCAACTGATGCTTTTTGGCCTTTTGTTTGCATGCGCATTTTTATTGATATACGGCCGCCCAGTGCTCCAACGCACGGAAACATGGTTTTCGACTGGCCATGATATTTCTGAAGAAGGACGTGTGCAGGTTTGGCGAGATACTTGGCAAATGGGAAAGGTCATGCAGGGAAGAGGTATTGGGGTGGGGGCTTTCGAAACAGTTTTCCCAGCATTTCAAACAACCCAAGGTCACAAAACGATTACCCATACCGAAAACGAATATCTGCAAACATGGGTAGAGTGGGGAATTTTTGGAAGTATTTGTTGGTGTTTGCTCGTGATCTTATTAGTTTTACGTGCTATTCGTACATTTCGCGGTCATCCTAGTGAATGGCAAATTGCAGGTTGGTCTGCATTGGCAACAGTGATGATGCATGCAGTGGTCGATTTTCCTTTTCATATTCCTGCAAATGCATGGGTGGCCATGGCCCTCATAGGTCTATTGGTAAAAGGCCATGAAGGTGAGGATAAATATCATCAAAGCAATTTATTAAAGGCTCGCAGCATCTTTACTCGAAAATTCTGCGGATTGATTCTTTTAGCCATCATATTCATCTTAAGCGGCTTTAAGATTTTTATCTCAAATAGTGATTCATTAAACCGCGCAGAGCAATTTCTCGCTAAAGGAAATTATTCGCATGCGTGGAAGGAAAGTAAAATGGCAATGAATAACTGGCCATTTTACTGGCGTGCCCATGAGTTATCGGGATATTCTGCAGCCGGGCTTCCATCCATGGGGCGCGAAGTTCAACGTTGTTTTCATAGAGCGCAACGCCTGGGGCAAATGAACCCACGGATTTCTTTTAATGCTGGAATTTTGTTTTTCCCATCCAATGCCAAAGTAGCCCAAGATTTTTTTGAGACGGCGCTTTTGGTTTCCGATCAGTCGCCTCCTTTATTTAAAGAGATCGTCGTCTTTGCCTCTGAACAGACGAATGGACTTTCGAAAGTTCTCTCTCTCGGACTCCAAAGCCCTGAACGATGGGGTGCCATGTGGCGTTATCTCCATTCTACGGGGAATAAAAAGCTTTTAGAAGATTGGACACAGCAAGGCATCCACCAATGGCTAAATAGTCCGAGCGAACGCGGCAAAATAATCGGAGCACTTGTGGTTGAGGGTTTCACGGAAGAAGTTCTTCGAGCCTTTAAAGATACTCTTCCAAATTCAATGATGGAGTTTTACTGGCAAGCGCGCGCTTATGTAAATGGGGGCGATCATAAACTTGCTTCAGAAATTTTTCGCACTCTCTGGAAGCAAGGCAAGGTGCGGCTACCTACATTTAGTGCTTCGATTGATTTAAATGATCCTGCATTTCGGCATGCAACGGCGGATTCCACAAACTTTATCCTTCAACGTAAAATTGCAGAAACATTGCTTCATTCAGCCCGTTATGCCGAGGCGTTACCGTACTTGGAGCGCATTTTGGAATTATCGCCTAGTGATATGAAAATAAGATATGGATTGGCAATGGCTTATCAGGAAACTGGCGCATGGCAAAAGGCTGTTGCCCAATG
>CAZNSF010000228.1:0-6304 GCA_964575565.1 uncultured Verrucomicrobiota bacterium
CAAGGAAGGTTTATTTTCCATTCGCATATAATCATAACCCAAGGCAACGAGTTTGATCCCCTCCTTATCAGCAAGTTTTTGTACTCGCGGTTTAATTTCACTTCCACGTCCAGCGACTGGCGGCCAAGCGCCATAAGTCGAAACGCCTTGTACCATCGTTACCCGGTGCCCTTTACGAATAGCTTTAAGGGCGGTTCCACCCATTCCCAGCCAACAATCATCTAAATGCGCAGCAATGGCGACAATCGAGAGAGGCTTAAATTTTGGAGAATAAATGAGACTGTCCTTTGCTTTTGGATTAGAAACTCTTCTTTGCTTTATTCTTTTTTTAGAAGTTGTTTTCATGATCTCCTATAACGAACTGCTTTTTGTAATTGCCCTTCAATGCCCCCTGCTGCACTAAGACTAGCATGAGCACAGCGACATGCCAGGCTTAAACATTCTGGGATATCTTGTTTTTTTAGCCAAGCTCGAAGGAAACCTGCATCAAAATCATCACCCGCGCCAATCGTATCGATGATTTGCAAAGAGCCTTTTGTAGGTTGAGGCACCATTTGATAACGATGGTTTTTCTGGAAAGCAGCAGCTCTTTTCTCACCTCTCTTAATCACCACCAGGGAGCCATCGTCGGCTAATTTCTTGTCAGCTTCTTCCATATTCAATTCATAATTGCAAACTGGAAAGGGAGGCTAAGGGCAAAGCCATCACTTTTTTCTGAAGTTCATAAGATCGCGAACCAGGGTAAATAATCCACAGTCGATCAAGCTTTAAATCTTGCAAGACGATGTGCATCGATTTAGTCATTTTTGGCGCATCGGCATACTTAAACTCAAAACCGTAACGCTTTAATCCACAAACTAAAAGTAAGTCTAATTCTGCTTCCGAGTAAGTTGAGTAAAAGTAAGCATCAAAATCTCCGTGCAATCGCAAAACTTGTTCCAATGCAAATCCTTCCCACGAAGCGCCTAGTTGAGGATGACGCTGCAATTCTAGTTTATTGTGAATCCGCTGAAGAGAATGGAAAATACCGCTATCTCGTAAATAAACTTTTGGGGTTTTGACGAGCCGTTTGCCTACGTTCTCAAACCAAGGAGGCAATTGTCGCATCATAAAAGCATCGCAAAGCAAATCAAGATAACGGCGAGCCGTAGTATCAGCTATACCGAGAGAGCTTCCAATGCGTGTACTATTCCAAACCTGACCATGATAATGCGAAACCATTGTCCAAAAACGATAAAGTGTCTTTGCTGGAATCTGGGCGCCTAATTGTGGAATATCACGTTCAAGAAAGGTCCTGATAAATTGTTCTCGCCAAGAAAAACTAATGCCTTCTGTGGGAGATAAAAATGATCTTGGAAATCCTCCCCTCAACCAAAGACGATCAAGAGATGCCGTTTCGGTGAAATCAAAGCCAGGCAGTTCAATAAAGGCAACGCGTCCTGCTAATGATTCTGAAGTTTGATGCAACAGTCGTCCGCTAGCGCTTCCGAGCATAAGAAATCGTGCTACGAGAGGCTCTCGATCTGCTAATACACGCAACGTTGGGAATAAATCTGGCCGCCGTTGTACTTCGTCGATGATAACGAGACCTCGTAAGTCCCGAAGTGTTTGCATGGGCTGATCGAAAAGCGCAAGATCCTCTAGGTTTTCCAAATCGAAGTAATGTGTTCGGGAACGGTCAACCGCAAGTTGATGGGCTAAAGTAGTTTTACCAGATTGGCGCGGCCCCACTAATGCCACTACAGGGTTACTTTTAAGGGCGCTTTCTAAGACTTGCCGATAGCGTTTGCGATCAATCAACCGTTTTTGCATATCCTTGAATATTCTGTGATTGATACAGAATATTCAAGGATAATTATATCGTGATGATGATGATTTTCTATAACGAATAACCTTTTGTAATTGTCCTTCAATGCCACCCGGCTTACTAAGGCTAGCGCGGGCGCATCGACATCCTAAACTTAAGCACTCTGGAATATCTTGTTTCTGTAACCAAGCGCGGAGAAAGCCAGCATCAAAATTATCGCCAGCGCCAATCGTATCGATGATTTGCAAAGAACCTTTTGTAGGTTGAGGCATCATTTGATAACGATAGTTTTTCTGGAAAGCAACAGCTCCTTTCTCACCTCTCTTAATCACTACCAAAGGACCGTAAGAAGCTAACTTTTTACCGGCTTTCTCCACATTCGATTCATCTGCAATGGCTAATGCTTCAGTCTCATTCGGGAGAAAAACATCGACCAAAGGCAAAAGTTCTTTCACTCCTTGCCAACGATTTTCTGGATCCCAATTGGTATCGAGCGATGTTGTAATTCCCATCTTTCGACAACGTGAGAGCCATTTCGACCAGTGAGGTCGAAATTGATTGAGAAGGAAATAGCTCGCGATATGCCAATGGCGACAAGATTTAAGGGAAGCGCTCGTTAAATCGGAGATTCTTACTGCATCAATCGTTCCTGGGTAAGTAAGTATCGCGCGATCATTTTGTTCAGCGAGTGATACAGTAAGACCTGTTTTAAGAGTTTTGTGGATACAAACCCGTGATACATCTACTCCAATTTTTTTTAATTTCTCGAGCAATGTTTTTCCAAAGGCATCTTCTCCAATAAATCCGATAACACCTGCTCGCCCGCCCAGTTTAACAAATTGGCTGGCAAAGATATTGGCCGATCCGCCGATTTCAAGAGTGTAATCTCTCATTAGCTGCTCAATCTGATTAAACTGAGGTCGCACATTACCGCTTAAAACCAGATCTACGCACATATCAGATACACAGAGAATATCAAGGGAAGCATTCATTTTGAAAAATTTGGAAGAAATTTCGCTTGTGCTTTTAATAAATCATCAGCAAGCCGAGTAGCTTCTTCGAGAGATCGAACAGCTCCATCTAAAATGAGCGCCTTGATAAACTTAGCACGATTACCTTCAAGAGCTGCTTCCACCACAGTTTCAACCCAAAGTAAACGCGAGGCAAGTGTTCCAACAAGTTCTGATGATAAAGGAAATTGCTGGACCGCTTTTAAGCCTTTTCGAGTAGTGATAGCAGGTGATTCTACAATGGCATCTGGCATGAGATTGGGCACTTGACCTTGATTTGGAAGGTTTGCCGAATAAATCCGTTTTTTATTGCAACGAATATTTTCGATAATACTAATCACTTGTTCATGCTCACCACCTCCACGGCAGAAGAAATCTTCAGGTAAAGGTTTATGAGAAAGCGCGGATTCTTGCATTTGGTGATAGATTCGATCTCCATAACTGATCGTTTTCTCAAAGCTATAAGCATCGATCCCAAGCTTTTTACCGTAATAATTACCATTAGCGAAAAATTGAGGGAAAAACTCGGTAACGTGACGGTCGAGCACGGCTGGGAAAGCTCCAAATAATTGAAAGAGTTGCCAACTAAAAGGATTATCGTTGTTGGCTAACTGAGGTTTTTTTCGAACATTTGTTCCGGCCTCTGCAAATTGAGAACCCAAATGGGCGTAATTTATTTTATATAACCGCTTTTTTGCAATTTCGTGGAGACGCGGCATCATGTTTTTACCAGCAAGTCGTATATCCATAAACCATGTAAGATGATTAACCCCTACCGCGGTATATTTAAGTTTTGGGTAGGAAACTTCTAAAGCTTTGGCAAGATATTTAGCCACATGGATAACTCCATGGCAAAGACCTACAACTTTAGTGCCCGTTGTTTTTCGGATGGCACGGCAGATGGGGTTCATGGGATTGCCGTAATTAAAAAAGAGGGCTTGAGGGCAGAGATCGAGAACATCTTTTGCAATTTCAACCATTACAGGGATCATTCGCAATGCTCTGGAAGTTCCTCCTGGCATTACGGTATCACCTACCGGTTGGTAGATTCCATATTTACGTGGAATAAAAACATCCTGTTCCCAAGCTCTACGGCCCCCTACCCCAATAGTACAAATAACCACCGTTGCCCCGGGGAGTACATCGCGACGATCAAGCGCAGTAATTAATTTAAGAGGCGCTTTTTTCGCTTCGATCATTTTTTTCGCAAGACCTTCAGCAGTTTTTAAAGCATTTGGATCGATATCAACTAAGGCAAGTTCAGCATCCCATTGATGTTGGATCAAGTCATTGATAAGACCTTTGGTGAACATGGCGCTTCCGGCGCCAATAAGAATAACTTTTTCTTTCATGGTTTCGTTCCTTCCACTAACGAAATTAAGAAGGTGCTATTCCCAATCGGATATATTGCTCCGGTTGGGCTTCACAGACTTTAAGATGTGCGGCGATCCGTTGAGTAAAATGGGTTTCTAATTTTTGATTTTGAATTGGCAAAAGTTGACCTGGATCTTTTTGAATATCAAAAAGTTGATGACGTCCCACATAACTTTCTTCACCAGCAAGGTGAGCTGGCACTTGACCTTTTGTCGGAAATTTATAAAGAGGCAAGTTATAAGTATGACCAAAATATCTGCCCATTTCGACCTGGTCGTAAACCTCGCGTGGCTGCCATCGATTAAATCGAGTTGGCATAGCTGTATATTCGTAAAGCGGCCCTGCATCTTTGTTAACAGGATTTCGAAGATAAGCATAATGCCCATCGGTAATGTTCATGGCCGTTCCAAAGTAACCATAAATGCAATCTTGCCGTACATTTTTCCCTTCAAAAATAACTGGTTTTAACGAATGCCCATGTAAATAGGGTGGCGGCGAGCAACCATAAAAATCTAGAAAGGTTGGCATTAAATCGATCGTTTGGGTAAGAGCAGAGATCCTCGAACCAGCTCTTTCTGAGCCTGGAAAATAAATCACCAGTGGTATGCGCGCAATTTCATTGTAGAGCGGCATAAAAGCTTTGTTCCAATATTTATGTTCAGCTAACAAAGTCCCGTGGTCTGTAGTAAAAACTACAAGGGTATCTTCCCACAAATGAAGCTCATCCATCTTTTCGAAAATTTTACCTACCCAATAGTCAGTCATGGTTAGAAGCGCGGCGTAACACTTCCGAACATGTTCAATGGCTTGTGGTGATTCTGAAGCCTCCCCACCATAGGGCAACCAATCAAGTAATGGACCATCCCATGTATCTCCATACATTTGACGATATTTGGGGGTACAATAATAAGGCTCGTGCGGATCAAAAATTTCGACTTGCAAAAACCAATTATCAGCCCGCTTGTTTGCCTCCAGCCATTTAATAGCCGCTTGCGCTGTTTGCGGCCCCGAAAACTCCTCTTCCTTTTGTTGACGCGTGCGATTATTCCAATTCTGTTGGGTAAGTTTTCTCATGTATTCTGGTAATGCAGGGGCATCCACAAAAGAAACCCATGGATCATCCTCCTGACCTCTAAAAAATTCCCAGGTATCGAAGCCTGTATGATAGTTTTCACCACCAAGACGGAAATAATGGTAGTGATCCGTAAGGATGTGCGAGAATACTCCCTTTTTACGCAACTCACGTGGCAAAACATCATCGTAAGGTTCGATGGGACCCCAACCGCGATAAATAAAATTGTAACGACCGGTCATAAACTCGCGTCGTGCAGGCATACAAGGAAGCGATCCCGCCCAATGATTATCAAAGGTAATTCCTTGTTGAGCTAGCCGGGTTAACGATGGTGTCTTTACCCACGTATTACCATAAGCAGTTAAGTAATCGCGACGGACAGTATCTAATACGATAAAAATGGTTTTCATTTAATTTGACTAAGTTCTTCTAACCTCTTCAGCATCGCCACACGGCTTTCTTCCAACTTGGCATCGGACCATTCCTTTCTTGAATCGTCCTTCATCCAAAGTTTTAAAATAGGATCATCAGGCGAAGCAACTTTCTCCAGCGCCAATCGAATGCGCGCATCTAGTAGCCCTTCTCGACCGGATATCCACATGGGTGTTTTGAGAATACCAAAATTCTCATGAATCAAAAAACAACAATGCGAAGGTTCTCTGCCATCCAAATTATGGAAGGCGAACCCTTGATTCATAAAACCAATCCATTCATACCTGCCCTCTACTCCCATTTGCAGATGGCGCCACAAAAACAAACCTAACCCATAGCGACTGATTCCTTGGTTATATACCCACGGATGTTTACCACGGGCTTTTAGTTTTTGAATAAGATTTTCGTTGTAACCGGCTAACTTGGGCGCGTAAGTAACATCGATCATTTTTTCCCATAAAACGTGACCTGTGCGATCGGAGGTAGAACCAAGCGTTTTCAATCCTGCTTCGGTAAAAGGTGTAAGGTACTTAATCACTTCTTCAAGTTTGGCAGTAGAGGGTTCATCGTAAGCATAGGCAAAGAAAGTTGGCAGATTGTTTGTTTCCC
>CAZNSF010000229.1:0-2537 GCA_964575565.1 uncultured Verrucomicrobiota bacterium
AGATTTAGGTTTAGCGCTCGAAGAATGCAAAAAAATGGAGATTCATTTGTCTGGTTTAGAAATGGCCTATCGTTTATATGAAAAACTCCTTAAACAAGGTTATGGACGGAAAGGAACCCAGGCCTTAATTTTAGCGTTAGATAGAGAATGGTGAAATCGTTCTTACCAAATTATTTTAAATTTTACGTTTTTAATTACCGATGCATCGCTTTTTCTTAACAAAATCCGAAATAAATGCTGATCCACTTCTCCTAAAAGGCGCCGAATGGCGTCATTGCCGTACTGTATTACGAGCTAAAAAGGGAATGCATATCACCTTATTTGATGGCGAAGGAAATGAATATCTTACAGATATCATCGATATTGCTTCGCAACATGCAAAATTGCGTTTGCTACAAAAATCGACTACTCTACGTCTTCCATATTCTATTACCCTGGCGCAGGCTTTACCTAAAAATAAAGTAATGGATTATATTATCCAAAAAGCCACGGAGCTAGGCGCGGTTGAAATCATCCCTGTTTTCTCTGAACGCTCCGTGGTTAAGTTAGATGCAAAAGAAATTACCAATAAGATGTCGGGCTGGCATGAAACGAGCATCGAAGCGGCTAAACAATGCGGTCTTAATTGGCTGCCCAAAATCAGCGCTCCGAAAACAGTCAAAGAATTAGTCAGCGACCGTAAAAAATATAGCCTCGGTTTTATCGCTTCGCTGCAACCCGATGCAAGACCACTCTGGAATTATCTAAATGAAACAATAACTTCTACCTCAACCGCCTTACTCATGATTGGGCCGGAAGGAGATTTTACACCCGCTGAAATTGGCCTTGCTCGAAGTGCCAGTTTTCAACCAATCAGCCTAGGTCCTCTCGTGCTTCGATGCGATACCGCAGCTATTTATGCCATCGGTACTTTGAATTACGAAATGCAGCGGCGACAAACAACTTAGTTTTTTGGTATCATTCTTTTGTAAATAATCTTCCATTCTACCCACCGATGCTGCCAATCGTTTGTAACAGCATAATCAATGGATGTTTTCATAGGTAGTTTATCTTTACCGCTCTCTTTAAGCGCAGTTCCCAAGTGATAAATCCATTCTTCTGGTCCAGTGACAAGTCGTGCAGGCGAATTCATCTGTTCCAATTCCGTCCACCGAGTGGATACAATCGGCAGCCCACATGCAGCGTATTCAAAAAGCTTGAGAGGACATACATATTCGATCAACTCCGTGCGTTTAAAAGGAATGATGCCCACTTGGGCATGACGCACATACGCTGGCACTTTCTCGCGCGAACGTGATCCTAATAAATAGATGTTCGAAGGAATATTTTCTTTATCAAAACTAGTGCGTTCTTGCCCAATAAGAACAAAAGATACATTTCGAAGAGCTTTGGCGACTGCAATTAATAACGGCATATCGAACCACTCATCAAGAGCGCCTACATAAATTGCTCTTGGGAAAGGGATATGTGCATATTCTAAAGGTTCATCACATGGAACATTCCAAAAGGAAACATCTACACCGTTTCGAATAGTTACCAACGGTTTCCCATTTCGAAATGGCTTTACTCGATCTTCTAAAGTTTTAGCGCTTGTGATAACTAGATCTACTTCAGCAATTAACTTTCGTTCCATTTCCAAAACGGAAGGCGGTATATTTTTAAAACCACCTGACCAATCTGCAATGCGCAACACGGTAAATTTTGGGTTTAATCGCCTCCCCCATTCTGCATGACGCACACTATCCAGCCATAAAATATCTGGCGATTCAAAGCCCCAGCGATTCATTTGATTGATAACCGAAGGCATCGAAAAAAAATCCCATTTTTCTAACGCCCAAGAGCCGCGAAAAGGCGTAGTACGATGAGGGGCAATTAAAGAATACGGAACCCATGCACGGAGTTTTCCATTTTCAAAAAATTTCCCCATGCTTTTCCACAAGGCAAAACGTTCGCATGTTCTTTCCCGATTTTTTGGACTGAAAAAATGCCATGGTGTTACAGGATCCGAAACATAAGCAACCTGCCAATCATGTTTTGTAAAAAGCCGTGCCCATGCATGACTACCAACTTGGTAGGGAGAGGTCCAATGATTTGCTGAACCAAAAATAATGCGGCTCACGTGTTTTCCTTAATTTTTTTGAGACATGCTTCCAAGACCAAATCCACGGATAATTCTCGCATACACCGATGTTCATAAATACATGGAGGAAAATATCCATCTTGATGACATGGACTACAGGTAAGTTTTTCTCCAATCCAAAGATAAGTAGACCGATCTCCTAATGGACGATAATGGGCGGGATCTGTCGGGCCAAATAATCCTACCGTTGGAATGTTCAATGCCTCTGCTAAGTGCAAATTTAACGTGTCATTGGCTACTACCAATTTACACGTGCTCAATACACTAGCCGTTTCTGCTACAGAAAGTTTACCCGCCAAGCGAATACCTGTTTTATGGTCATTAAGAAGTTTAGCATCTTCGTTATCCCCAATCCAAACTACTTGAAAACCTCTTTTGATGAGATGGGATGCTAGTT
>CAZNSF010000230.1:0-2833 GCA_964575565.1 uncultured Verrucomicrobiota bacterium
TTGAAAGTGATCTTGGGTAAGATCATGGCGAACACCTCCAATACAATTCATTCCGCGTAATAGACGATTGCCCGTAAGAGTTTCATTAAGTCGGAGAACCATTTCTTTTAGTTGCATGGCATGGGCATTTGCGACCACAAAAGCTACATCGGTGGCAATCGCTCCAATATCTGCGGTGTGATTATAAATGCGTTCCAATTCCAGTAAAATAGTGCGGATCATTTGCGCGCGAATAGGTATTTCAATTTCTGCAAGCCGTTCGATTGCTTGGCAAAATGCGGTAGAGTGCGAAAAACTTGAGTCGCCAGAAATGCTCTCTGCAAGGAACACCCCATGGGTGACCGGCATCGATTCAAAAAGTTTTTCAGTGGCTTTGTGGGTGTAAAAAAGCCGAATTTGAAGATAGAGCACAGGTTCGCCAGCAACGCTAAATAAGAAATGCCCTGGCTCAATAACGCCAGCGTGAACGGGGCCTACGGGCACTTGGAAAACGCCTTCGCCTTCTACTTTGCGAAATTGGTGACGCTCACCTTGGAAAGGCGGCAGCTTTGTATGCAGATCGAAATCTTTGCGCATGGGATATACCTCCGGCCAATCATCATGCAACGCCATTCGATGGGGATTAGGGTGATCGATTGCTTTTAGACCAAACCAATCTTGGATTTCGCGTTCGTGCCAATTAATCGCAGGGATGGCTGTGGTTAACGAAAGAAACTGTGGATTTTCTAAAGGAATCGTAATGCGCGTAATCAGGTAGCCATGAGCCTGGTCTAGCGCAAAAACGTAATAATTATAAAAGCAGCCTGCTCCTTGGCGCGCGTCCTCCGCAAAAACACAAGTAAGACGAGCTTGAAACTTTCGATAAAGAAAGGCGCATAGCGCAGATAAGCTATCGTCTTTAGCATGTAGATAGATTTCGTTGGGATGCGGCGCTTCGTATGATTCGATTTGGGAGCCAAATTTCTTGCGTATCTCATTCATCATGGGTTGCAATGTAGACAGAATATTCATGAGACAAAATAGATGATCTTACTTGCTTGATCGATCAAGCGAAACAAGGGTTGAGGCAACCAAACGCTAAATAATATGAGTAGAACGGTCAGTAATCTCATTGCCGCTAAACTACTAACGGAAGGTTGGTAGCCAGTTGATGGTACTGTCATAGGTCCCAGTAGAAGCTTGGTGATATGGTTTAGGAAACCGCTGAAAACTGTAATGATGGCAATCAGAAATAGACAGCAAGTGATAATATGACCACTGCCCATAGCGCCTACGAGAATACTAAATTCACTCGTAAACATTCCCAAAGGGGGGATGCCAACCGCTGCAATCACAGCTATTGCCAGTAAAAAAGAGGATGCCGGCATAGCTTGCAATAAGCCAGAGCCGATAGCCGATATTTCTAAGGTATGATATTTTTGTTGAATTTTGCCCGAAGCAAAGAAGAGTACCGGTTTTGCAAGCGCATGGTAGCCCATGTGGAGCAAAGCGCCCAAAAGACTCCATCGGGTATTAAGGCCAACTCCAACGCAGATAATGCCGACATGTTCAATGCTGGAGTAAGCAAACAAACGTTTTACATTCGTTTGGACCAATACAAAAGGCGCAACTACACACATCGATAATAATCCAAAACCTAAAAGTAATTTTTGGTTAAAAGCCGAATTTAAGCAATGGGTTGTTAGGATGTGAAAACGAAAGAGACCATAAAGAGCTACCTTGAGAAACACACCAGAGAGCATGGCGCTAGTTGGTGCAGGGGCCTCGCTATGCGCATCCGGCAGCCACGTATGCATCGGCACAATGCCTGCTTTAGTTCCATAACCGACCAATACAAAAACAAACGCCAGCTTCATGATGTTTGGATCAAGCTTGTCGGCAATAGTCATGAGGTACGACCAGTTTAATCCTGTAAAAGTTTCGGTTCCTGTCTGAGCGGCTGCAGCAAAGGTGAGAATGGTTCCAAATAGGGCGAGAACTAATCCGATGCTGCCCAAAATGATATATTTCCAAGCAGCTTCCAAAGAAGTTTTTTGATTGTAAAGCGCTACAAGGAATACCGAAGCAAGGGCTGTGCCTTCAAGGGCGATCCACATAATCCCCAGATTATTGGTCAACACTACAAGAAACATGGCGAATACAAAAAGAGGAGTAAGTATATAGTAGTGACGAAAACGACTTTCCGTAAGTTTAGCAGAAGTTAAGTCTCGACGAAGATAACCGACGGAGAAGATGGAGCTTGAGAGGGAAACGATAGAGATTAGTAATACCATGAAGGCGCTCAAGGCATCTGCATATAAAAATGAATCCCACTCTTGAACCACACCATATTCTAACACTTCGCCGGCAAGCAAGATTGCTAGGATTAATGAGATGCCGCAAGCGATGATGTTGAATGTTTCCAAAAGCCAGTGCCGTTTGGTTATCAAACAGAGTAAGCCTGCAAAAAGCGGAAGAGAGAGTAAGGTGGCTAGCAACACGGATTTATCCTTTCAAACTATTTAGTTTGCTTACATCCATGGAATCGAATGTTTCACGAATACGATAAACAAGAATGCCAAACACAATCACAGCAACGAACACATCAAAGAAAATACCTAATTCAACCACCAAAGGCATGCCGTAGGTCAGTGAAATGGCTGTAAGAAATAATCCATTTTCCATGGTCAATAACGCTAAAACTTGGGAAAGCGCTTTGCGTCGGTTGATCATTAGATAAAATCCTACCAGCATTAAAGCAATGGCTACTGCAAGCGTTTTGTGTAGCGACTCCGAAATAGGTGAATCAGCAGCTGATCGAAAAGGTTGTACCGCTAGATAACCCACGAGTGTG
>CAZNSF010000231.1:0-6887 GCA_964575565.1 uncultured Verrucomicrobiota bacterium
ATTGAGGTGCTTGGGTATACGCTTGGGTTCCAACTCTATCTTTTGCTTCGGCGAAAATGGCCTAAGGCAACGGTCTCTTTTGAAGAAAATATGTGGATTATTCTCGCATGTATTTTTGGCGCGTTGATCGGCTCAAAATTACTTGCTTGGTTTGAATCGCCGCTCGATTACTGGGAACACCGGAATGTACTTGCAAGTTGGTTAGGAGGTAAAACGATTGTAGGAGGTCTGTTGGGTGGATGGGCAGGTGTTGAGTGGATGAAAAAGCGGCTTAAAATTTTCTATTCCACAGGTGATCTCTATGTTTTCCCGTTAATTGTTGGCATGTGTCTCGGCCGTATCGGTTGTTTTCTAACCGGTCTAGATGATCATACTTATGGCACCTCAACCGCTTTGCCGTGGGGTGTAGATTTTGGGGATGGCGTTGCCAGGCATCCAACCCAGATTTACGAAATCGTGTTTTTAGCTGGTCTAGGATTTTATTTGTTTTTGCGTACACAAAAGGCATATGAAAACGGTGCTCTTTTTCGATGGTTCATGTTTTCTTATTTTGCTTTTCGATTTTTTATCGAATTTATCAAGCCGCGTTTTAGCTATTGCTGCAATCTTAGCATGATCCAGTTGGCTTGTATTTTTGGAATGATTATTTGCCGGCGTTCGTTACGCCAGATTGCATTGAAACACAAACTTGAAAAGGAGGGTATCTCTTATGGCTGATCGACCTTATTTGTTTTATGAACTTACCAATAGCATTTGCTCTACCTGCTATCGCAAGGTTGAGGCAAAGATAGTTATTCAGGAGGGCCAAGTTTACATGCACAAGTATTGTCCTGAACACCGGTTTCAAAAGGTATTGATTTCGACAGATGCAGCTTACTACCAACTTTCTCGTCAAACCCTAAAACCCGGGCAAATGCCAATTAAATTTAATACACCGATTAAATATGGGTGTCCCTATGATTGTGGTTTGTGTCCAGACCATGAGCAGCATAGTTGCCTTACTTTAATAGAAGTAACGGATCAATGTAATCTAAAGTGTCCTATTTGTTATGCGGAATCATCGCCTCAACGCCAAACCCATCGTTCCCTCGAACAAATTGAGTTTATGCTCGATTGTGTTGTTCGTAATGAATCTGAACCAGATGTTGTGCAAATAAGCGGAGGAGAACCTACCATTCACCCTGATTTTTTTGCCATTCTTGATCTTGCCAAGGCACGGCCGATCAAACATCTGATGATCAATACTAACGGTATTCGTATCGCGCAGGATAAAGAATTTACAAAACGCTTAAAAGATTACATGCCCGGTTTTGAAGTTTATTTACAATTCGATTCTCTCCAAAGCAATCCCCTTAAAGAACTCCGAGGAGCAGATCTTTGTAACATACGTAAGCGTGCACTAGAAAATCTTAATGAGCATCATATTTCTACAACGCTCGTGGTAACACTCAAAAAAGGTCTTAATGATTCTGAAGTTGGAGAAATTATTCGGTTCGCGCTTACCCAGCCATGTGTGCGTGGTATTACTTTTCAACCTATCCAGATAGCGGGACGCCTTGAAAATTTTAATCCTGCGCGTGATCGGCTTACTGTTGCCGAGGTAAGACAAAAGATTCTGGATCAAAGCGAGTTATTTAAACCAGCGGATATTATTCCGGTTCCGTGCCATCCTGACTGTTTAGCAATGGGATACGCCATAAAGCTTAATGGCAAGGTTATTCCTCTTACCGGAATGATTGATCCGAAGCTTCTTTTACAAGGGGAGGGGAATACCATTATTTATGAGCAGCAACCTGAACTCCGAAGCCAGATTTTTAAACTTTTTTCGACATCGCATTCTCCAAATTCATCGACAAATGCGCTAAAGCAACTCTTGTGCTGCTTGCCCAGGATACAAGTTCCAGGAAACATTACTTACGATAATGTCTTTCGAATACTGATCGTGCAATTTCTCGATGCCTATAACTTCGATGTGCGTTCGGTAAAAAAATCGTGCATCCATATTGTCCATCCTGATGGACGAATTATTCCCTTTGATACCTTCAATATGTTTTATCGTGATGGGAAAGAAGAAATTTTAAACAAAATGAAAACCATGTATGAACCGGAAAGGATGATCGCATGAACCAAGATTCGCAAAGCCCTGATCCAATTGACAATAATAGTAAGAGGGCGGAGGCCCCGTTTGGCTGGCAAGTATTTTTTGGTTTTCTTGCTTATGTAGTGAGCATGAAATGTTTCGCTTCTGCTAATTTTGGATGGATGGGCATTATTACGTACATGGTCGTTCTAATAATAACAGCCATTTTCTTATATACAAAATGCCATTGGAAAGGATTTATCGTTGGCATCTTAATTGGTCTCGGGCTTACAGCTTTAGTATTTGGTCTATGTTTCGCGGCACTCCACGGCTTTTTTTTAATTTAAAATGTAAAACTTAGAAAGAATTATTCCATGGATCAAAATCAAAAAGACTTTCAAACAGAAGATGGGGTGCCTGAAAAGCCAGAAGTTTCATTTAACGTACAGGTGATGCTCGGATTTGTCGCCTACGTGATAAGTGCATCATGCGTCGTGTTTTTTGGAGGGTATGCCTTTGGCAGTGGAGTAACCTTTGGTATTTTAATCATATTAACTATTTTCCTACACACAAAATATCGTTGGAAGGGGTTTGCCATTGGTGTTTTGATTGGTCTTGGCCCTACAGTTTTGGCAATTGGGTTATGCTTTGCAGCGTTTATATCGGCGGGGGGATAGACTTCAATAAAGCTTTAATTAGAAAACTAAAATTTAGAAAAGGAATATTCCATGAACCAAAATCAAAAAGATCTTCACGCTGAAGACGAAGTTTCCAAAAAAACAAAAACTCCGTTTGGCATGCAGGTATTTCTCGGGTTTATCTCATACGTGAGTTTATACGGAATAGCATTACTCCCGTATGATCTCTTTAAGCCATTTCCTGTTACTTCCGTTGTAGTAGTTGCATGCATTTTAATTATAGGAAGTATTTTCTTGTACCTAGGATGTGGGTGGAAAGGATTTTTTCTTGGTGTTTTAGTTGGGCTAGGACTTACAGTTTTAGCAATTGGTTTATTGGTGGGGTTATGTTTTGCAGCAATCTCACGAAAATGAAAACTTGTGTCCCAGTTGAAACCACTCGATTGCACCTAACTTATTCCAATAACTGGAAGGCAAGGATATGAAATTCCGAATCATAACCCGAGCGGGATTGAGAAGGCTTGGTATTCTTGGGATTATTTTTGGGTTAATCGTTTGGTTTGGATGGTTCATATTGATTCGTATGCCGGGGAAAAGTTATGCAGGACCGCTTATGAGCCTTCAAGACTGGGAAACTTCACTTGAAAACGGTCTAAAGCGTGATCTCGAAAAACTTGCCGGTGAAATTGGCGAGCGAAATCTTGAGAAATATAAGGCGCTTACAGATGCAGCTGACTTTTTAGATAAGTCACTTCAAAAAGCTGGTTATCATGTCGAACGGCAAGAATATAAGGTGGATGGGAAAAGCTGTTATAATCTTGAAGTGGAAATTAAAGGTACTACAAAAGCTGATGAAATTGTTGTGATTGGCGGTCATTATGATTCTGTAATGGGAAGTCCTGGCGCAAATGATAATGGCACTGGGGCAGTAGCAACGCTTGCGCTTGCACGCATTTTTAATGGAAAAAAACCAGAGAGAACTTTGCGTTTCCTCGAGTTTGTGAATGAAGAGCCGCCCTATTTCCAAACCGGACAGATGGGGAGTTCGGTTTATGCAAAGCGTTGTCGGCAAAGGAACGAAAAAATCGTTGCTATGCTTAGTTTAGAGACGGTGGGTTATTATACGGAAGAGGAAAAAAGCCAAAAATATCCTATTCCGGTCCTCAAGCTTTTTTATCCTTCGAAGGGTAATTTTATTGGCTTTGTTGGGGATAGATCTTCGAAAGCTTTAGTTCAGGAAGCCATTACCTCATTTCGTCACCATACAAAGTTTCCATCCGAAGCCATTGCAACCTTCGAAACAATCCCGGGAGTAAATTGGTCGGATCACTGGGCCTTTTGGCAGGAAGGGTATCCTGCGATCATGGTTACGGATACAGCAGCTTTTCGTTATCCCCATTATCATACCGCGGAAGATACTCCCGATAAGGTTCAGTACGATCGTATGGCACGTGTAGTTAGTGGATTAGAAAAAGTCATCGCAGATCTTGTGGGATTGAAAGAAACAGATTAGCCCGCTAAACACACGAAAAGACGCTAAATGGAAAAGACAAAAATTGAATTAATTTTTAAGGAAGAAGCCTATGCAATTATAGGTGCCTGTTTTACTGTTTATAAAGATAAGGGATGTGGTTTCCTTGAAGCTGTTTATCAGGAATGTCTCGAAATTGAATTTAAATATCTAAAGATTCCTGCGGTAGCAAAACAGCAACTATCGCTTAGCTATCGAGGGCAAACTCTCCATCAGAGATACGAGCCTGATTTTATTTGCTTCGAAAAAATTATTGTAGAAATCAAGGCTGTTTCAGGTTTGGTAGATGAACATCGCGCCCAAGTGATTAATTACTTAAATGCAACCGGCCTGCAGCTTGGGTTGCTTGTCAATTTCGGTCACTATCCAAAAATTCAATGGGAACGGATTGTGAATTCAAAAAATCTTAATCAAGAAGCCTTTTGCGAAAAGATTTCTTTTTAAAAATACTTTTAGTGTATTTCGCGTGTTTAGCGGGCAATATTATTCCTCGTAAAATGAAACCTATCGACATGCATGTGCATATGGTTGGAAATGGCAGCAGCGGAAGCGGCTGCTGGATTCGACCGCAAGGCTGGCGACGAGCTTTAGCAGCTTTTATGTTGCGACATATTGGGTTGCCTGCAAACGCTTTAAAGGGAGATCTTGATCGTCTCTATGTGGAACGTCTTTTGGAACTTGTGAGAGGTTCATCATTAGGTGCCATTGTTATTTTAGCACAAGAACAGGCTTATGATGAAGAAGGTCACCTCATGGAGAACCAAGGGCTCTTTTATGTGCCGAATGATTATGTATTAAAATTAGCAAAGAAGCATCCAGAATTTCTACCAGCAGTTTCGATCCATCCAGCACGTCCAGATGCCCTAGAAGAACTTGAGCGTTGTATCCAAGAAGGCGCGGTGATGATGAAGTGTTTACCGAATTGCCAGAATATCGATTGCAATAACAAGCGCTACACGAAATTTTGGGAACGGATGGCGGAGGCAAAACTACCTTTACTTGCCCATACTGGAGGGGAAGAGGTTGTGCCCGAGATAAGACCGGAATTTGCTGACCCTCGGAATTTAGAACTTCCTCTGCAATGTGCTGTTACGGTGATTGCAGCGCATTGCGGGTCAAAAAGTTTTTTATTCGATCCAGATTATTTCGATATTTTTGTAGAGATGACCCGGAAATACCCAAATTTTTATGGGGATACGAGTGCGATGAATATGCCGATCCGTTGCCGTCATCTTGCTGCATGTCTTGAGGAGCCTCTGATCCATCACATGGTTCATGGCAGCGATTTTCCGGTGCCTGTTCTTGGTCATGGACTATGGTTTTCTAATCAAATGGATTGGCAGGTTTTCCGAAAATGGGGAAAGCATCCAAACCCAATCGAACGCGCCTATCAGTTTAAGCGCGCAGTGGGTTTTTCGGAAGAAAGTTTCATGTGGGTTAACAAGCTTTTACGGATTCCATCACAAAAATTTCATACAGAACTCACAGGGTCTACGGAGAAGTAAAAAAACTTTGTATCACATTAAGGATGCCACGTATGGCAAAAAAGGTTTTCTTAAGCAGATTATTCTAGGTAAGATTTCATTAAAACGTTTTATGATTTCTATTTTAGAAATTTATCTTTTGCTTGCAGTAGTTGCATGGTTTATTGCGGATACGATTATCCATCATCCACCATCGAGAAAATACGAACCTTTGCCAAGCGAGGTATTTTTAACGGCATCCGATGGGACTAAACTTAGCGCTGTTTGGATTCCCAACCCTCAAGCAACGTGCACAATTCTTTTTAGTCATGGGAACGCTGAAGATCTTGGGTTTGACTTGCCTTTTCTCCAGGAACTTTCAGAAAGCGGTTTTAATGTTTTGGGTTACGATTATCGTGGTTATGGCCATAGTCTAGGTAAACCTTCTGAAAAGGGGCTTTATCGAGATATTGAGGCAGCTTACAATTATTTAACCGGGCCTCTTAAGGTTTTGCCTGAATATATTTTGGTTTTAGGGCGTTCTTTAGGAAGCGGTCCTGCGGCTTATCTTGCTGAAGTAAAGCCAGTTGGGGGGCTTATTTTAGAAAGTGCTTTTACAAGCGCCTTCCGAACAGTTATTCCTTTCCCATTGTTTCCATTCGATCAGTTCCCTAATCTCAAACGATTGTCGAAAATTAAGTGCCCGATTTTAGTAATTCACGGCACTCGTGATACCATCGTCCCTATTCGGCATGGGAAGAAGCTTTGTAATGCCTATCAAGGACCTAAACAATATTTTTGGGTTGAAGGCGCTGGTCATAATGATCTTTACTTAGTTGCTGACAACGCTTACCCCCAAAGGATTCTTGCTTTTGTTCAAGAAATGGTGTTGTCCAAGGGATGATCTAGACTTCATAGACTGTATTTTAAGCTTATGGATCAAACAAAATCTATTTTAGATTCTCAAAGCATTTTAACCTTTAAGATTGCTTCGGAAGAGTGGGAGTTCGAGCAAATTTACAAGTTGAACTACCAAACTTTTGTTGAGGAAATCCCACAGCATCAACAAAATGCTTCGCGAGCCCTTGTCGATAAGTTCCATGATGAGAACATTTACTCTGTTTGCCTGCGAGGCACTCAATTGATTGGTATGATGGCTATACGCAATAAACGAC
>CAZNSF010000232.1:0-3377 GCA_964575565.1 uncultured Verrucomicrobiota bacterium
CCAATCTCTTTCGTAAACCTCTTGAGTATGAGGCTGCGTCGGGTTCCTATTAGTTTAATCGTTCTAAATCGGATTACGGCGGTTAAAGCGGGAATTCCTTTAACGACCCAACAATTGGAAGCGCATTATCTTGCAGGTGGGAATGTGGGACAAGTTGTAAAAGCTCTTATTGCCGCTGAAAAAGCACGTTTCTCTTTAGATTTTAATCATGCCGCTGCAATTGATCTGGCTACTCAACAATCAGGTAAAAGTGTTTTCGAAGCGGTGATTAGTAGTGTTAATCCACGAGTGATTGATTGCCCGAATCAAACTCAAAACCGGTCCACCGTCGATGCTGTTGCGAAGGATGGCATTCAGCTTAAAGTAAAAGCGCGTGTGACGGTTCGAACCCACCTAGAACGGTTCGTTGGAGGGGCAACTGAAGAAACCATTATCGCTCGGGTTGGCGAAGGCATTGTAACCACCATCGGCTCTGCTGGAAGTTATAAGGAGGTTCTTGAAAATCCGGATATGATTTCTAAACGTTGTCTCGAAAAGGGACTCGATTCCGGTACTGCTTATGAAATTATTTCAATCGACGTTGCCGATGTGGATGTAGGAGAGAACGTAGGCGCCAAACTTCAGGCTGAACAGGCCGAAGCAGATAAACGTGTAGCCCAGGCGCGCGCTGAGGTGCGACGGACTATTGCCGTTGCTCTTGAACAAGAAATGAAAGCTCGCACCCAAGAAATGCGCGCTAAAGTAGTTGAGGCGGAAGCTGAAGTTCCTCGCGCCATGGCAGAAGCTTTTCGTTTAGGTCATTTAGGGATTATGGATTATTACCGAATGCAAAATATTCAATCGGATACTGCCATGCGAAGTAGTATTGCTGGAGATAGTGCTCCCAAAACCCCTGCAGGTACATAGACCCTACTAAGATTTTAATTCCATTGTGATTCTAAGCTCCCAGAGAACTTAAGCTTTTTCCAAAACAAAAATTATCTGTCCACGTTTTAAAATGGACTTTAACTCTCTGAACTTTTTACCACTGATCGCGGCTGGCGATCTGTTTGGTATTTTAGTTTTCGTTATTGTAGCCATTTTTTCTATGATCGGTAAACGGTTTGGGCAGCAACAAGAGGAGCAGAAAGCTTCGCTTAAACCTGTTCGCCAAATACCCCCTGAGGAACCTACTATTTCTCCTTCGGAATCAAAAACCGAAACACCCGTTCCTAGTCCAGCAGAAGAAATGAGACGATTTCTTAAGGAAATGGAAGAAACCATGCAGGCGAAAAAGGAAACACCGGTTTCCCCCTCAACGACACTGCCATCACAACCTCCTTCTCGCAAACCACAAATTATAAAAAGACCATCTAGATTATCTCCCGTCCAACCAATTAAGGTTGTAACACCTCAATCCACCGAAGCTAAAATACCGCGTGAGATTCTCGGAGGATCTCTTCGTGCACAGATTCATAAAGAAATTGAACAATCAAGGCAAGCTCTTGAGCAGAAAGCCAAAGTGACCACTGAAGGATTCGATGGTACTGAAAAATCATCTACGACGGGAAAAATTGCTGTCTCTCGCTTTGATATTTCCATGTTGCGATCTGCGACAAATCTAAAACAAGCTGTTGTTCTTTCTGAAATTTTAGGTAAGCCCCGCAGTTCTAGCTATTAGCTGGATAGATAGAATCCTCCCACGATTGCTCATCTGCTAGATTTCATGAAGCCCATGATTGCTATTGTTGCTACCTCGGGCGAGGATAGAAATAAATCTTATCTGGATGCCATTGTCGCCCATGGTGGCAAACCCATACTTTTACATTCCGGTGATTATTTTGAGAAAAAATCCATTTGTGGAATCCTTCTAACAGGCGGGGGAGATTTAAGTGAATGTTCCTACGATCATTTACTGTCTGAAGTAGAACAAAAAACTCTGGGGAAAATAGAGCCTGAACGTGAAAAGTACGAAGACCAGCTTTTAGGATGGGCTTCCAAGAATAATATTCCTGTATTAGGCATTTGCCGTGGCTGTCAGATAATGAATGTTTTTGCTCGCGGCACCTTAATTCCGGATATTCCATTGTGGCAAAAAGAAAATGGTGTTTCTCCAATTCTTTCTCATCGGGCTGATAAAGATGTAGCAGCTCCTGTGCACGACATTTCCATCGATTCTAACAGTCAGCTTTACAAAATCTTCGGCGGCCAAAAAATATTAGGCGTTAATAGCAGTCATCATCAGGCCTTAAGTCGATGTGGACATTCACTCACCGTAACTGCTCGAGCACCAGATGGTATTATAGAAGGCATAGAAGACCCATCAAAAATCTTTTGGATCGGTGTGCAATTTCATCCAGAGCGAATGTGGAAGGATTTCCCTGTGTTCTCGAACCTGTTCCGTCACTTTACGGAACACGCACAACAAAAGGCACAGTAAGGATTTCGCCGCGGTGACGGAATTGCCCCCAAATTTTATATAGTCCACTTTTTGGAAAAAGTGCTGGGAAAACCACTTCTGGTCCAGAGTAGGTCATGCTCGGCGAATTCATTCCCATCAGAAGCATCATTTGGTAGTCTTTGCCTAGAGCGGGAAGTTTGCTATCAGCATTTGCAATTGCTTCAATCTGAGATGATGTATTTTTTCCGTTATTTGTTGCGAGGTGATTATGATTTTCGGGATGAGCGTGTAAGTATTAGGAGGTATCCTGGCTAATAATCATGCAATGACCAAAACAACCTAAGAAAAGCTCTAAATCGGATATACCTTTTCCATTTTCGGACAAATTAAACCGTAAATGCGCAGGTTGTCCGGGCGCAAGAATAATTGGTTTTGTAAATAGCAGCACCTGGTGTGTCCCAACCTGAACCGTTTCATATGCGGTTTCGGATAATTCTTGAGCAAGGGGTAGGGGGCCTTTTACAATTACCGGTATACGAAACATTTGGGTTGTTCCATTTTTTGGAACAAGATCTGCAAACAAAATAAATTCTCCTCCATGGGGAAAACGGTAGTTCAGAATCAGAGATCCATCTTTTTGAGGTGACGGATGAATATGATCAAAAAAGGAGAGGTCTTTACTTGCAATCATTAGGTGCAAAGGATGCTCATGGACTATCTCTAACTCTTTTAGTATGTGGTTGGTTGGATTATCGACCAGGCAAAAACGCAATTGAGATTCTTGTCCAGAAACTAATTGGGCGGGAGTTGACTGAAATCGAAGATCATATTGCGGTTGATGGTTCACCGTCATTGGATGATTCACAATAGGGCTTAAAAACCATGGGATATCTTCGTTATAAGAAATGAGAAGAACAGATTCTAACAGAAGAACGCTTGGCCACAAATACACACGCCACCATACTCCTTGAGGCCGAAGGGCTTCCCACAAACTTAC
>CAZNSF010000233.1:0-2542 GCA_964575565.1 uncultured Verrucomicrobiota bacterium
TAAAAGTATCTGCTATTAAACTCGATACCTCCTGGAAAACTACTCGTGGATCCATACAAGTACGTGTAAAAGGCGAAGCCAGTAGTTTGCCCATTGCCTTTGGTCAAGAAATAGAGGCTGATGGAGTTCTTGGAAGACCGCCAGCCACGCGTAATTTTGGGCTTTTTGATTACGCAACCTACTTGCATCAATTGGGTATGAACCATATCTTCCGAATTGAAGGGACTGATTCTATTCAAATTCTAGAATCTACCAACCACTGGCGTTGGATTTTCGAAGCACGAAAAAAATTGGCTGAACGCCTCACTCTCGGAATCGAAAAAGACTCTTTATCCACGGGCATTATTCGTGGAATGTTATTGGGCTATCGCGAAGATATTCCTGCCGATGTAAACGATGCCTTTCGGCGAACAGGAACTTTGCATGTCTTTGCCATCAGTGGATCGCACATTTCGTTGATCGCCTTATCCCTTCTTATCGCCCTCCGTCAATTTCGTGTGCCTCAAAAATGGTCATGTTTTTTCGTATTACCACTTCTAACTTTTTACGTGCTTGCTACAGGCTTGCGAGCTTCAGCCATTCGATCGCTCGTAATGGCTAGCGTAGTAATTGTGGGTTGGTCGCTCAAAAGACCTTCTGCTCTTCTTAATAATCTTGCTGCATCTAGTTTAATCATTCTTGCATGGGATCCTTTGCAGCTCTTTGATCCGGGCTTTCAGCTTTCATTTATGGTTGTGACTGCGCTGATTCTCTTAGTGCCAACACTCGATCAAAAAATTCAAACGCGGCTAGAACCGGACCCCTATATTCCCCATTCCTACCTACCTAAATGGCGATTGGCTTTAATCACGCCTTGCCGGTGGATGGGAGCTCTAGTAGCCGTGTGTTTAGCAGCATGGATTGGTTCTTTCGGGTTAAATCTCTATTATTTTAATTTAATTTCATTTGTATCTCTCCTAGCCAACTTGTTAATCGTGCCTTTAGCTTCCGCTTCAGTGGCTCTTGGCCTTGTAAGTCTTTTATTTGGTATGGTTTGGAATCAACTCGCCGTTACATTAAATACAACCCATGCCTTACTCGTTCACCTGATGGTTGCTATTAGCGAGCACCTGGCAAAATGGAGATTTGGTTATTTTTATGTACCCCAACCATCTATCGAATGGATCGTTACCGGATATGCCATGTTGATCGTGATTATTTTACTATGGCTAAAAAAACAATGGTTACGAGCTTTTGGATTAAGCATTATTTCTTTAAGCGCGGTCGGCTTTATTATTTTTACAGCATGGAATAGCAGTACCGTGCGATTCGATATTCTTGATGTGGGAAGCGGTCAATCCGTTTTAATTACAGGGCATCACTTCGAACGGATATTGGTTGATGCAGGAAATAAATATCAAGGTCGAACGATCCTTGAACCTTTTCTTCGATCGCGCGGAGTGAACTCCATCGATCTTGCTATCGTTAGCCATGGAGATATCGCCCATTATGGAGGATTCCAAGAACTTTTGGGAAATGTACCCATTCGGCAAGTGGTGGTGGCAGATGCAAATTTCCGTTCTAAATATAGCAGCCTCTTAACTAAAATTGATCACGAGGGAATTCCCATAGAGACTTGGTGCCAAGGAAATAGTAAATCCATGCAATGCGGCCAGATGCTTACCTTATGGCCTCCAAAAAATTCTACTTATAAACGCGCGGATGATCTTAGCTTAGTCATTGAATTACAAACAAAGTTTGGTTCGTGTCTTTTTGCTTCGGATAGCGGCGAAAACGTTGAAAAAATAATTGCAAACTCCATTTCATCTTCGCCATTACTTCTAGTTCAAGGAACTCATTCAGAAGAAGATTCGTTCACGGAACCTTACCTCCAATCAGTTCAACCGAAGATGATTATTCTGAATACAGGCACTTATCCCTTTCAAACCTATCCTTCACCAGAATTACAAGCGCGATTAGAAAAGAGCAGCGCCCATGTTTACCGTACCGATCAATCCGGTGGCATTGTAGTACAAATAGATAAAGACGGTATTTCTTCGAAATCTTATTTTTCAAAATAAAACCTCTCGAATGATTATTATTACTGATAACCATTGCACAGCTTATGAACGCGGCGGACACCCCGAGCGACCTGCACGAATTACAAAAACAATTGCTAAACTTAAAAATCAACAAGAGTTGCCCATTATTTGGGAACACCCTTTGCAAGTAGATGATTCCATTATTTTAAGGGCACATTCCAAACGACATCTAGATCGATTAGCCGAAGATATGGATTTTGATGTCGATACGCCAACTTACCCCAATATTTTTGATCACGCTCGTCGTTCCGTAGGCGCCGCTCTACAAGGATTGCAAGCTGCTCTTAGGCATCAAACCGTTTTTAGTTTGATGCGTCCACCGGGACATCATGCTGAACGCGAACGAGCGATGGGGTTTTGTTACCTCAACCAAGTTGCTATCACTGTCCTTGAAGCATTAGCGCGCGGTATAAAAAAGGTGGCTGTCTATGATTTCGATGTACACCATGGCAATGGCACCG
>CAZNSF010000234.1:0-6233 GCA_964575565.1 uncultured Verrucomicrobiota bacterium
ATCCTATATCGCCATCCGAATTACTGCCGCCACTGCCTGCCATAAAGTTTAGTTTTTCTAAAAAAGGTTAGAACGGTTTTTAATCTCCATAGAACAAATCGCATCATTATTCCGTAAGTAATATACCAGATAAATTACAAAATTCATCTCGATCGTTGATGACGAGAGGTTTTGGGAGGCTCTTTAGAAAGCACAGAAAAAGTGATATTATCGACATCTGCAGCTGCACACGCCATTAAAACTTGTTGAACAAAAAAATAAGGCACATCTTCTCCAGCCCGAATCACAGCGCGGAAAAACGGCTCTTTACCCTTTCGTTTAAGAATAATATCTGTAATTTGATCAGGCTCACGAAGGGTTTTTTCCTCAAACTCAATAAACCCCTGTTTTTGGGATGCGCTCCAGCTCACATTCACTAATATTTCGCTAGGCGCTGATTCTTTTGGCTTACTTTCCTTTGCTACAGGCAGCTGAATGGTATCCTGCTTAGTTCTGGTCTTAAGAACTTCCGTGGACGTAATGCTCATAAAGAAAGTCATTAACACTAAAAGCACATCGATCATTGGAGCCACTTGAAATTCCGGGTCTTCTTCTGGGAACGCTTTTTCGCTCGAACGCAAAATGGCCATAGATGATTTATTTAAATAACCATCATCATGTAGTCCATTGTAATTCGACACCGCAATTGGGGCATTTAGGCGACCCTTTTTCAACTGGAACATTACATTGTGGACAAGGAATCGTAACTGGCCCAACGGGGTTTGGGGTAACCATATTTTGGGTTCCTGCAAGCTTAGCCTCTATGGCTTCGCCAACTGCCACGCCCTGGAGTTCTTCGTATTTTACATCCACCATCAATTGATTAATCACATCTTCTGCCAATACAACCACTTGTTGAAGACGGTTACGGAAAAAGTAGTAAAGAAAGAAAGCTGGAATAGCCACGGATAACCCACCCGCAGTAGCCACAAGCACCTCGCCAATATTAGCCGCTAATTTGGAAGGATCTCCAATACCACCGGTACCAATCGTTTGAAAGGCTTTAATCATTCCGGTCACTGTTCCAAATAATCCAACCATAGGAGAAACAACTCCAATCGTTGAAAGATAAGAAATTCTCGTTCGATACATTAAACTCTCTTTTAAACTATATTCGGCCAATGCTGCTTCGCAGGCATTCCTCCCACGGCCAATACGTTCCAAGCCTTGAATTAAAATCTTTGTTAGAAAAGTTGATCTCGATTTACAGACACGCCATGCCTGTTGATAGTTCTCTTCAGCAAAAGCTGTTTTTAGTTGTCGAACAGTATCTGGAGGCGCGAATTTAATAAGGCGAATACGAACAAAACCTTCGATAATCAAACTTAAGCACCATATTGATATGGCAATCAAAGGTGCCATTACCCAACCGCCTTCTTTAATGATACCCCAAAATGTTTTAGACGCAGGCACCCCTTCCTTTTGTTCTGGTGTAACAACCCCCGCCGTAGGTTGAGATGCAGCCGGTGGTTCTTGCGCTAAAACCAAGGCCGCACCGCCAATGATCCATATAAAAAACCATAAGAATAAACTAAGACGAACTAAACGATAGAGGCAAGGCATGGTCATACGGCTCAAGTCTTTGTATCAACGAAAACCGTTAACGACAAGCTAAGAAACATCGTCATTGATTGGTTCATATTGGCCACACATTAAATGTGTTCAATGGCTCGTTAAAGAATTAAGCTTTTTCTTAGCCTCATTCGCAAAGGCTGAATGAGGATGTTCTTTTAACAACTCTTCGAGTTGCCCTTGGGCTCTTGATATATTATTCATTTTCTCAAAAAGCAAAGCGCTTTGATATCTCGCTTCGGCTACAGCATCTGGATCCAAATAATAAAGAACTGTTGCTTTAAGAAAAGCTTCTAATGCTTGTTCATTTTTTTGAGCTGCAAGATAGCAGTGACCGAGGGTTACAAATGCTTTTCCGCCGATGCGATTTTCCTCATCGCTAATATCAATATCCTTTTGATACTTATCAGCCAACCCTTCGAGTAACTTTAAAGCAGCGTCCACCTGTTTTAACCCTAAAAGAGCGCGTGCTTGGCCGTTGATCGCTAAGTTGCACCATATACTTTGGGGATAAAACTTTTGGAACTCAATAAAAAGACTCTTTGCTTTATTCCAATCGCTCGCAGCCAAATAAAAATCACCTAGCTGCAAAGAAAACTCTTCCAGCCATGGATCCGGTAGCCCACGGTACTTCATATAAATAGGCTCCAAGACCGTGAATCCCTCTTCCGCCTTACCATCTCGGAAGGCTCTTAGACCTATTTCTAACGCTGCAGGTTTTACAATTTCAACACGCTCAATATTGGCGCGTTGCAGAGTGGTGGCCCCGCCACTGGCAAGTTCCAAATATACGGCGGCATCATCCACCTTACTAATAGTGCCGCTAGAAGGCGTATCGGAACCTTTGAGATAAATTTTATCTTCGGCCAAAAGCCAGCCTGCCATCACCATTTGCAAACCAATTAAACCAAGCCGCAAGCATCTCATCCAGATGCCTTTAGCAAAATAAGAGGATACTCGTCAATCCTAGAGGTTTTAGAAATGGGAACGAAAAAAATATAATAACTGTTAGCGAGCGTTACTTGATAGACTGAAAAGCGTTACTGCCCAAGAGCTTTCAACTCGGCTTGGGCGAACTGATATACGATGAGAGTCTTTTGTTCCGTGGCCAGGCACTTCTTGAAGTAGTCGATGGCGGCGGTCTTGTCCCCATCAAACAGCTTCTTCATCCCAGCATAAAACCACGCTTCGCAGAGCCGGGCGCGCTCTTCCTTTGTGTCTGGGGATTTGGTGGCGGCAAAAAGTTCGGCCTCGGGCACCCTGCCAAGAAGATATCCCGCTATTTTTGAAATCCAGTCGTCTAGAGCCGCATTCCGTCCTTTATCGAGAAAGGCGGCGAGTTCATTGCTTGCCTCATCTTTTTCACCTAAACGCGAGCGAGCCAGCCAGATAAGCAAAGACAGATAACCCTGATCTTCTTGTGTGGAAAGTTCGCAAGATCGTTTATAGTCTTGGAGCGCGTTAGTCCAGTCACGGCTCAAAAAATTGGCATTACCGCGGTTGCCGTAGGCATCAGTGTATTTCGGATAGAGCTCAATCGCACGGTTATAATCGGCAATTGCACCGTCTAGATCACCCTTCAATTGTTTGGCATTGCCACGATTGTAGTAGGCATCCACGAATTTCGGGTCGAGCTCAATCGCGCGGTTATAATCGGCAATCGCACCATCCAAGTTGCCCTTGTCTTGTTTGGCAAGACCACGATTGCAGTAAGCATCTGCGGATTTCGGATCAAGCTTAATGACACGATTATAATCAGTAATCGCACCGTTCAAATCGCCTTTATCATATTTGGCATTGCCACGGTTGATGTAGGCATCGGTGTCTTTTGGATCGAGCTCAATCGCGCGGTTGTAATCAGTAATTGCACCATCCAAATTACCTTTCTTTTGTTTAGTAAGACCACGATTATAGCAAGCATCCGCGAATTTCGGATCGAGCTCAATCGCATGGGTATAATCGGCAATTGCACCATCTAGATCACCTTTGTCTTGTTTGACGTCGCCACGGTTGATGTAAGCATCGGCATATTTCGGATTGAGCTCAATCGCATGGGTATAATCGGCAATCGCACCGTCTAGATCACCCTTCAATTGTTTGGCATTGCCACGGTTGCAATAATCGACTGCGGCGGTTTGGGAACACCCGCTATTCAAAATGCCGCTTAAGATCACAATGAATAATATAGCTTTGATGAATGTTGCTTTCATAAAATTGAGCAGGCCCTAAATGTTATTATAGGCGTCCCGGCAATTTTCTTATTTGATACTATAGTACTATAGAATAATTATAATTCTAACAGCTTATTCTGCTACTTTACCCTCCAAATTTGTTGAAGAAGATTTTTATCGAAGCCTACCGGAACTACTCCTTCGACTGCATAACTATAAAGCACCGCCTGGAAAATTCCTTGAAGTGCAGCAGAAAGATATATCAATGTAACCGAATAAATAAGAACTAAAATAAGTACCGCGACAGCAAGGACAACAATCATAAATGATGGCCACGGATGAATGATAAATCCAATAATCACTAGACCCCCAATAACAAGCCAGGGAATAATCAATAAAAGTGATGTTGCCGTAGAAAGAGCCACGCGCCCAACAATATTTTCGCCCCAAGTGCGCTTAAGAAATTGGGTGGAACGCTTTAATGCCTCAAGTGGCCCAATCGATTCATGAACTAAAATAGGTACTACAAGAATATTGGCTAATGCCCATGCTGCGCCTAAAAGCCTTCGAGTAATCCAACCTGCTTTAGGAATCCTTTCTTCAATGATATTTAAAAGCACACCCACAAAGGCAGAGAAAGCTGACCACTTAAGAATCACTGATAGCTTTGACCATGCAAATCGCACTCCTTCTCGCCAGTTTACAGTCCCTCCATGGATAGCCTTCGAAGCTTCGGAAATTAGAGCTACATTAAAAAAGATCACAATGGCAAAACTAGCCCAGTAGAAAAGGAAAAGGGGCAATAAGAGAAACCATTCGGATATAAAAGATGGCAATATGCTCTCAAAATCATGCTTTCCAAGATAAGTTACAAGATTAGACCAACTGCCCACATGATTGATTGCGTAGAATAAAATGGGGCCTGCAATTAAAATAAGTACCGCAATAATCGAAGCAATTGAAACAAGTGTTGTTAAAATAGGAAACCACACAAGAGACGGGTTCTGCCGAAAAATCTGCCAACATGCTTTTAATAGTTTAAAACTTGTTCGAATTTTTCCTTCTTTTTTAATAGGTAATGAGTTCATGCGAATTTTTTGTTTATTGTAAGTTGTTTTTTGATATCTTTGGCCGTTAACCCAAATTGACTCGCTTCAGCCAATGCTCGGGTAACGATCTCCGTTAGTTTTCTATCTTTATCGTTCTTAGCAAGCGGCGCCAAAGAATTGACCGTGGTTCCACCTCCTCGGTGACCTTCCACAATCCCTGTTCGTTCTAATTCGATATAAGCCCTTGCTACGGTGTTTGGATTTACTTTTAATTGTTCACACAATTCCTTAATTGTGGGCAATTGATCTCCTTGTTTTAAGAGACCTTTTGCAATCATACCCCGCAATTGATCCACAATCTGTTGATAAACCGGCGGGTATTGCGGCCCCTTCACGATCTTTAAATCCAAACTATTTGTTTCTCCATTTTTCATCTTTTACTCGCCTTCGCCGGAAAGCGCGGGGATGAATGGCGAGGACGAGCCTCGCCGTAGTTCGCCGCGACGAACGAAGGCGGGCTTCGGCGCAGTGATATAAATGTTTTCTTTTTCATAAGAAGCCCCGTGCGGAAGCACGGGTTAATTTACTAATTTACTAGTAAAAGTTATAAATCGTCAAGCAGATATTTTAAGATTTTTAAAGATGGGGACCACACGCCGCTGGCGTGTCCTGTTTGGCGGCTCGCCAAACAATTTCCTTTTAGAAAATTGGCCGAACTATCCTAAACCAACTTCAAAACGAGCTTGAGCAGACACTCAACTTCATGTAGATTGGAACCATGAGCACCGTTAAAGAGATTGAAGAGGCTATTGAACAGTTGGATATAAAGGAGCAGGTTAAACTTCTTAAGGAACTACCCGCTCATTTAAAAATTTCCGGTGACGACATTGCGTGGATAAACCTAGCAGAACCATCTTTCGATTTCTGGAACAATTCCAACGATGCCGCCTACGACAAATTATAGACGTGGCGATATTGTCTTGGTGCCTTTCCCATTTACGGATTTAAGCGCCGCGAAACAGCGGCCAGCGGCGATCATTTCGCCTAACTCATTCAATACACATCGAAAAGATGTTCTCATTACTGCCATCACATCACAAATACCTAAAATCCTGGCAGAAGATGAAATATTAGTTCCTACCAATGAAATTCCAGTTACTGGGTTATTAAAAGTCTCGATCGTGAAAGCCAGTAAAATAATTACTATTCATCAAGAACTCATTCGTAAACGAATTGGGACACTACCTCCACACATACTCGAACTCGTTCTTAAACAAATTCAGAAAATATTCCAACCATGAGCACCAAATCAATTATTCTCGTAAAACCCATTCAGCCGCCTACATGGAAAGATAGTTATCTCTACCGAGAATACGGAGTAACACCCAAAGACTGGAAGCGA
>CAZNSF010000235.1:0-2598 GCA_964575565.1 uncultured Verrucomicrobiota bacterium
TATGGCCTTAACCGATTGAAGAGGAAACGAAAGCTGGTGTACTTTTTGATGTTCTTACGCAAGTTCACGAACCTGTTTGCAGTGCTGTTGTTCATTGGAGCGGGACTCGCTATTTTTGCTGAATCGGTAGCCCCCCAGCAAGGATATTTATACATTGGCATAGCGCTTTTAGGTGTCGTCGTGCTTAATGGTATTTTTTCCTTCTTTCAGGAATTTCGTTCTCAAAAGATTATGGAAAAGTTTCAGAAGATGCTTCCTCCCAAAGCCCTGGTGCTGCGTGATGGGAAGCGCAAAGAAATCCTTGCTGAACACCTCGTACCTGGAGATATCATTATTCTTGCTGAAGGAGATAAAGTTCCGGCGGATGCCAGGTTAATTGAAGAGAATACCCTTAAGGTTGATCATTCTTCCATTACCGGGGAATCGGAACCGCAACTACGTTCCTTGGAATGCACTCATAATAATATTTTAGAGACTCGAAACATAGTCTTTTCAGGCACGCTAGTACAGTCAGGGAATGGCCAAGCGGTGGTGTATGCTACCGGCAACGACACGCAAATGGGTAAAATCGTAGAGCTTACTGAGAGCTCTGTCGATGTAAGCACTCCTCTTCATCTTGAACTTGCTCGTTTTATCCGACATATCTCTTTTATTGCAATTTTTCTAGGATTACTTTTCTTCATCATCGGTTTTCTCATCGGTCTGCCCCTGCTAGGGAGTCTAATCTTTGGAGTGGGAATCATTGTGGCTAACGTTCCAGAAGGGCTGCTTCCCACGGTAACCTTAGCGCTGAGCATGGCCTCCAAGCGCATGGCCAAGAAAAAAGCCTTAGTTCGTGATTTGGAATCGGTGCAAACTCTTGGTTCCACCACGGTAATTTGTACTGATAAAACCGGCACCTTAACCGAAAATAAGATGGAAGTAACTTCTTTATTTCTTGATTTTGAAATCATCACCGTGTCCAAAGGATTTCCAAAAACCTCTAGCTTTGAGAGTTTCTTACAGTCAATGGTTTTGTGCAACAACGCTCAATTTGACACTAAAGAGAAACATTTCCAAGGTGATCCCACCGAAACCGCCTTGCTCGAATTTGCCACCCCTTTTATATCTCTGACCTCTACGCACAATAAATATAAACGGGTGCATGAATATCCTTTTGATTCTAAGACCAAACGGATGATCTCCATTAATAAGAGTTCTTCTGGCACTATCGCGTTTATGAAAGGAGCGCCAGAGCTGGTGCTGGCAACGTGTAATAGTTTTATGTTTAAAGGAAAAGTACAGCAGCTTACGGCAGAAAAGAAAGCGCAGATTGTACGTGCCTATAAAGTGCTCGCTTCGAAGGGGGAACGTGTCCTGGCTTTTGCCTATAAAGAAACTGCTAGCCGCATAGTTAAAGAGGAACATTTTATCTTGGTGGGACTTGCGGGAATGATCGATCCCCCGCGTCCGGAAGTTCGTGAGGCAATTGCCAAATGTCAAAGCGCGGGCATTCGCGTTATTATGATTACCGGTGATCACAGTTTAACTGCTCAGGCCTTAGCTAAAGAAATAGGACTCGTTGATGATAAAAAACCCGCCTTCATCGTAACGGGCGATGAACTGGAAGCTATGGATGAACAGAAGTTAAAAAGTGTTCTTAAGAAAGAAAATCTCATTTTTGCCAGAACCACTCCAGCCGAAAAGCTTCGTATTGTCAAAGCTCTGCAATCTATGGGGGAAGTAGTTACCGTCACGGGTGACGGGGTTAACGATGCACCAGCCTTAAAAAATGCTGATATGGGTGTTGCCATGGGACTTTCTGGAACGGAAGTCGCTCGTGAATCGAGCGATATGGTGCTACTCGATGATAATTTTGCCACTATAGTCAATGCCGTGGAAGAAGGCCGAACTATTTTTGACAATATCAAAAAATTCATTACCTATACCTTAACCAGTAACGTCCCGGAAATAATTCCTTTTGTTGTATTTGCCTTGTTTAATGTTCCCTTAGCCATGACTGTGGTACTCATTCTCTGTATTGATCTAGGAACGGATATGCTTCCTGCCATTGGTCTAGGATCAGAAAAGCCGGAAGAAGATGTGATGAAGCAAAAGCCACGGTCAAAGAAAGAAAGGCTGTTAACCGGAGCGATGATGTTCCGGGCCTATGGGGTAATGGGTTTGATTCAGACTGCCGGTGGATTTTTTGCTTTCTTCACCGTCCTATTTCGCGGTGGATGGCAATGGGGACAGGAATTAGCTGTAACCAATCTTCTCCATATGGAAGCGGTGACGGCCTTCTTTGCTGCGGTAGTTGTCTGCCAGATAGGAAATGTTTTTATCTGCCGTGCCCGAAGAGAGCCGTTGTATAAGATTGGTTTCTTTTCTAATAAATGGGTCTGGCTGGGAATTGGAGTAGAGCTACTTTTGCTTGGATTCATTGTTTACTTCCCCTTTGCCCATGCTTTCTTTGGAACGCAGCCACTCGCCTGGTGGGAATTACTGCTGGGAGTTCCATTTGCCGGACTCATGATTTTCCTCGATGGTATGCGCAAGTTCTTCCTGCGACGCAATGTTCAATGGGTAGAGAAGTATTTGAGTTGGTAAACAGGTAAA
>CAZNSF010000236.1:0-4544 GCA_964575565.1 uncultured Verrucomicrobiota bacterium
AGGTCATTACAAAAATAGCATCTGCTTGACGAACAAGTTCTGTCGTCACAGGTTGTGATCGAATTCCGGAAATATCGATCCCGAGCTCCCGAAGAGCCTTTAAGGCATGTTCACTGGGCGATTGGCCATATCCAGCGCTTAAACCCGCTGACATGATCTGGAAATCTCGGCTTCCTTTTAAAAAATGGCGCATCAAACCCTCTGTCATTGGACTGCGACAAATATTGCCGGTACAAACAAAAAGGATAGTTTTCATGAGGGACTTCGACTTTTAGACCAAAATGAATAATAGATCAATCCGTATGAAATATTTTCTATCTTCCAACCCCGGTGACCATAGCTTCACCCATTGGCTCCCTGAACTAAATACTCGCATCCCTTTTAATGATAAGGCATGCTACACAGACAATGGCTACCTTTAGAAATCAACCCAATTATAGATACCAATTTGCAAGTGATAATACCTCCGGGATATGCCCAGAGGTGATGCGCACTTTAGAAAAGGCCAACAAAGGTCACGTAGCAAGCTACGGAGAAGATCCTTGGACTCGTAAAGCAAAAGAACTTTTTTGTAATCTTTTCGAGAAGGATTGCGAAATATTTTTTCTTTTTACAGGTACCGCAACTAATGCCTTAACACTCGCGAGTCTTTGCCGACCTTTTCATGGTGTGATTTGCCACAAGATGGCTCATGTAGAAATCGATGAAGGCAATGCCTTCCCGCTTTTTTCTGGAGGAAGTAAACTTATTTTGGCCGAGAGCGAAGATGAGAAAATCTCGCCGCGCTCAATCGAAGAAACCTTTCATCGGTATGAAGATCTTTCTTATCCTAAACCTGTAGCTATCAGTTTAACCCAAGCTACCGAGGTAGGAACGGTTTATTCTCCCGATGAACTCCGTGCTATTGGGAAAACGGTTCGTAAATTGCATCTGTATCTTCATATGGATGGTGCGCGTTTGGCTAATGCAATGGTTGAATTGAAAGTAACACCGCGTAAAGCAACATGGGAAGCGGGTGTGGATGTACTTTGTATCAGCGGTACCAAGCAAGGAATGGCCTTTGGCGAAGCAATCATTTTCTTTAATAAAAAGTTAGCCGCTGATTTTAGCCGTTTTCAAAAACAAGGGGGACAAGTAGCTTCCAAAATGCGGTTCCTTGCCGCGCAATGGGTGGGGTTACTCCAGGGTAAAACTTGGTTTCGTTATGCGGCGCATGCGAACCAAATGGCTCAATATCTTGAAGAGCAGTTGCAGACAATTTCGGAGATAACGGTTCAGTATCCGCGTCAAGCAAATTTAGTCTTTGTAGAAATGCCGTTATCATTGATCCAGAAGTTGCACCGACGCGGCTGGTATTTTTATACCGATTTTCGTCCAACCTTGGCACGGTTTGCATGTTCCTGGAATTCCAAGGAATCGGACATCAAAGCTTTAGTGAGGGATATTAAAGGCTTGGTCTAAACACTTGTCGCTTGCTTCGGTTAGGTTCTTCATTGACCACCAATCTTTGGTTGTATATGTTAGCGTAAGAGATGATTGTACCGATTACAAAAATCCAATTATGGCAGGATGAAGATGGTATTTGGATAGCTAAATCCAAATTATTACCAGGATGCCATGCGCATGGACGTGATCGCGGGGAGGCTATTTTACGTTTTCAAGAAGCCGCCAAAGTGCATTTAGAGGCTCTGATGGAGACAGGACGGCCTATTCCACCCATGTTTCGCGACAAATTTATTCTGGCTGCCTAAATCGTGGGTAAATACCCTTCTTACAACTGCCGTCAGTTAGAACGTCGTCTTCACGAAATGGGTTGTAAACTTGTACGCACAAGCGGTAGTCATCGTCACTTTTCTAATCCATTTCGCCCAGAACGACTCATTACTTTTGCTTATCACGCTGGAGATGTACCCCGAGGAATTGTTGCGGATATTATTGAAGATCTAGGTATCTCACGCGACGATTTTTACTTTAAAAGATTTTAAACCGGCAACCTCTTTCCCTGACATACTATCTTTTAGTGGTGATCACTTTGTCTCTTCCCCCTTTAACAGCTTTTCCTTCACTTCTTCCGGTAAAGAAGATTCGCTAATCCATTGAGTAGCAGCTTTGTGATCGCGATAAAGCCAATCTTCGGCAACCATTTCGATCGTTGAAAGCCGCACTGTTTCATCTTGGATTTCATTAGCAAGCTCGAAGCCTTCTAAGGGATTTAATTTGCTAATTCCTGCAGGACCCCACCAATGCAATCCCTTTTTATCAAGATATAGGACAATAAGATCATCCTTTAATTTTCCTTCCGGTCTAGCCTGTATCCACCTTGAAATTTCTTGTGAAGGATTTCGAGCGGCATGCTCGGCAATGATTTGGCGAAACACTTCTTCTTTATACTCTTCTAAATTTTCCGCAAGTGAAAGGGCTTTCAATGTATCCGATGGGAAATCGCTGCCTTCTCTAAATGCCGAATACGCCAACTGCTGAGCTATTACGGCTGGGAGAACTTCTTTTTGTTCATCCTGGCTTAGCAAACTTTTTACCCAACTGGTAGCATCATCAAGATCCAAATCTCTTGTTATATAGGTAATTGCTGCTGTGAGGCCTTTACCTTCTGGAAGTTGTTCTATATGTTTTTTTACCCACTCTTCTGCGGACTGAGGGTCCACAAAAAACCATGAGTCGAGTGCGCTGCTTAATGCTTTATCTATATTGTTTTCTTTATCTTGAGGCAAATTCACCAGCCAGTTCAAAATTATGGAAGGATCCTTGTCTAAAAATATAGAATCATCTTTCTTAAATTTTATTTCGATTGAACAAACACCTTCAATAACCATTGCCCGTTCTTTACCGTAAGGGAGTTTCTCAACCCAATCAAAAACACCTTTTAAATCTTTTCCTAGCACCGCAAGAGCAATGGCTTTCATGGCTATAGCTTTTGTCTTGTCATCAGTTAATTGATCCATTTCATTGATAGCTTCTGTAAGATCTTTTGAAGCCCAAAGATGATAAAAAGCGTTACTTTGAATAGACTCACGTTGCTCATCATCACTGATATTCTGTGATAAACGAAGTGCCTCTTTGGGATTCGTCTCACCTATAGTGCTTGCAATGCCACTAAAGGCGGTATCGTGTCCTAGACCGATAGGTAATTTCAAAGCCCATTCTGAAGCAGAAGGAAGATCTTGGGCAGCCCATTGAGAGAAAAGTGTCTCCATAAAACTACCGGAAGGATGTCTTGCATAACTGCTCGAAAATGTAAAAGTACCAGTGCGAGAGTTAAAAACTGTATAGTAAGCAGGGAGTCTAGAGCTTTGTGGAAAACATTGAAGCCGGCTTGCAAAAGTTGCTGCTGTCTGTGGATCCATCTTCATCCAATTCCAAAAAATAACTGCATGGAGAGTTTCAATATACCCACCATATACCTCTTGATCCTTCTCTTTCTTTCTTGTTGTTGCAAGAGTTTCTGCTGCTGCAAAAGCTTCATCAGAAAGATTTAAGCCTAGTTTGCGAAAGGCTTGCCAACGCTCTTTAGAATCTTTCAAATATACGGCTGCTCTAAACTGTTCCCAATATTCATCCACATTGGTGAATGGGAGTGCATTTTCTTTTACTGAAGCATCGACTGTTTTGATGGCCGCTAGAGATTTTGATTTCTGTTTACTATCGGACCTCACCTTATTCCTCTCCTGACCCCTCCTAACCTCCCCTTGGTAAGGGGAGGAATGAGATGATATAAAAAATGGCGAGACTAACTTAAACCCCGCCAACAAAATCAGAAGAGAAAGGATTGCGCCTATCATCTTTTTAACCGAAACCCCATAAAAAATCTCATACAAAACATTTGTGATACGTGTAACAAAAGTTTTGTATGCTACCCAAAATGCCAAACTTTCTGGAGCAATACTGACTGCTGCCTGAACCGTTGAAGTAATGAGTGGTTCGGATACCGCTGCCGACGCATTCTTGACTAATAACGAGCCGATCAAAGCGCTCGAAAGAACTACGCCGCGGTGCGTAAGGCGATCGCGTAAAAAATCGCGAGCGCGTTCCAACCTTTTCCTCACAACCGCAGGCGGCACCCCGAGTTCTTCAGAAATATCTTCCGAAGTTTTTCCGTTGAGATAACAAAGAATCACGGGCGCTTGATATTTCTTTGGTAATTGAGAAATTTCTTGGTCAATCACGGGACGCATCTCTTCCCAAAGTTTTTCTTCCGAAGATGATAGAGTAAACATAGGTTCTTTCTCCAGATTCTTTAATTGCTGGTGACTGGTTGCTAGAGCAACTTTTAATCCATTAGCTTTTCGGAGCGCCACACCATAGAGCCAGCTTGTGAGCGAATCGCGTTTATCAATGGAAGCCGCCTTTTGGCTTAAAGCCATGAAAGTCTCCTGGAAGGCTTCCTCGGCATCTTGTGGATTACCAAGGATCCGTTGGCATAAGCCCATTATCATTGGGGCATGGCGCCTTACCAATTCCTCAAACGCCTTTTCATTGTGATTGGCAAGGAACTCCTCCAAAAGCATGCTATTAGTTCTTTCCATAGG
>CAZNSF010000237.1:0-3307 GCA_964575565.1 uncultured Verrucomicrobiota bacterium
GATTAACTTCCCAGAAACTTGCCAACATTCTCTTAGCCAGAAATATTCAAGGGCTCTTGATCGCACCGTTACCGCGCGGCCGAGGACATTTACAGTTACCGTGGGAGCATTTTTCTGTAGTGACTATCGGTCATAGCTTAATTCGGCCTCAATTCCATGTGGTTGCCGGCGATCAATACCTTGCTATCATTACAACCCTACGTAAACTCCGTGCCTTGGGATATCGCCGAATCGGATTTGTTTCCCATAAATTTCATAGCGAAACTGAAACTTATAACTTACAAGCCGCCTTTGAGGCTGCGCAAAGGCGCTTAGAATCTAAAGACTGCGTTCCTGTTTTAATTGCTAAAAAGGAAAGGGCCTCTGCTGAACCAGAATTTTTATCATGGCACAAACAGTATATGCCTAAAGCAATTATCACCACGATTCCGGAGGTTTTTAATATGTTAAAAAAAATAAAAAAAAGGGCGCCAAAAGATATCGGTTTTGCAGTTGCAAATATGCCTTGTTGCTTAAAAAACTTTTCTGGTATGAACATGAATGCGCATTTGATTGGTAGGGTAGCAACAGATTTCTTAGTGAGTATGATCTACCGTCATGAAAAAGGAATTCCTCCTATCCCACAGCGACTCACTATCGAAGGCGCTTGGGTCCCAGGTAAAACTGTTCGGCGTGTGAATATTTAATGATAGCTTGAATGATGGTCGACTGGGCGCGCAGGAAGCCGCAAAATGTTAAACTTTGGATACGTAATTGCTTAACAGTTTAAATAAAATACTTTCAAAAATTCGTCACAAAACCATTATTTTGAGACATAGTATAGTAAAGAACTCCCCCCCTCTTTCGGACGGGGGTTTCTTAATATTAGACCGCATCAAAATAGAAAGGCACTAGAATGAAAAACTCTTCCAGATTATTCACTTTTGCAATGAACTCCTTTAAATTGAATTACCTTTGGCTAAAACATTTTTTGCGACTGATTATTTTCTTTTTCGGTGCTTTATGCTGTTCAGCTGCTTCTCTGGATGGCACATGGGCTTCTGCGGCTGGATCAACACCGCCTTCCTATATAGGGGTACCCATGGTTCTTTTGGAACGCGCTACGGGAGGGCGAATCATCGGTTCTTTACCAGCGAGCCGTAGTTCTTATATCACGGGCGGCCAACGAGCGGGTTTGAATGTAACCATTTCTTTTGCTGGCAAGGATCTAAGTTCAGTCTGGAACGGAACTTTTGTAGGCACTCTAAGCAATAACAGTACTACTTTAAGTGGCAATTATACCGATAGCCTTGGAGCTAATGTAAATCTTACTTTTAAGCTTAGTTCATCCCAATATAACATTGAGAACTGGGTTTTAGCAGATGGAACTGCCACTAGTATTGGAAGCGCAACTCGTGTGTTAACCACGGGCATTGGCTTTGTAGGAGGTGAATTTGTTGAATTGTTCAATAGCAGTTTTTTAGGGTTTCGTAGCAAAATCAATTCCTGGAACGTTGCAGGCAGTAATCACACGATCACGACTTCTTCCAGTGGATTTGATGCTACATTGACAGGTGCCTGGGGCCCCATCCCTTTTGGAGGTGATGGTATATCGGGCAATTACACAACAACTATCGGTGGAGCTGGTTTCTTTATGGGTGGCAAGGAAGGATTATCCAATACCGGTGATATCCGCCGTGTACTAACCCTTTTAAAGAATTTTGCGGATCGAATTGAAATTAAATCTCCGTTGGCAACAAGCCTTTTTGCGAGCACTTATCTTAACGATGGAAAAACCAAAGCGGATTGGCAAAGCCAACTGAGTGGAATTTATGCCGCATATAACAGTCTTCAAGTAACAGTAAATGAAGTACAGGCCATTAACACTTATAATAACGCTTCGGTAAACGTGAATGTCTTAGCTCCACCACGTGTAAAGTGGCATTTAAAAATTCTTGGCACACCCATTGCTGGCGGTCCACAAACAACCGTTTTAGATATGGTTTCCTCTTTAGATATGGTTGCTTCTGGTTTCGAAGGCGAGCTTTACGCAATAGCCTATCAAAATACTCAGTACGTTTTTGTAGGCAATGGGGGACAGGCCTTTAAAATCGATGCGCCTATTCTCTTAAGTGATGCAGCATCCCCTGCTGATCATTATAATGCTTGGCCTTATGGTGTGCATGGAGGCGGGCATCCGGAGGGCCATCCTGGAATCGATTTTCGTTATGTGGATGGCACTAGAAACGTTCTAGCTGTTGCTGCTGGAACCATTGAATCCATCGAGCCAAATACTGGATTTCCAGGACACGTAAATATTTATATCACCCATCCAAATGGAATTGTTAGTTATAAAAGTCAGTACGATCATATCAACGCCGGTTCTCTAGCACCTGGAATTACCGTGGGCGCTTCAGTTTTAGCCGGTCAATCCCTTGGGAATCCCGGACTTTTTGATAATGGTCCCGGTAATCAATCCTACTGGATCCACCTAGGAATTCATCCAGGAAACACGACCGTTAGCCCTGAATCCTACTTCAATGCGAATGGACAAAGCATCGTAAATGCCATTTGGCAAACCACTGCTTATGACGAAGAACTTTGCGAACCCTTTCTTACGAATCCTACAAATGTTTCCTTCCCGCTTTCAAGAACCTGGACACTTTCCCAAGGTTCAGGGGTTGCCTCTAAAATCGTTTTTACAAGACTTGCTGCCAATATTTATGATCACAACTATAGCTTACTTGATGCGAATGGGGTTTCTTTTGAAACGGGTACCATTTCTTATAATCCTCGAGCCACTTCAGTCCCGACCATCGATTTACAGCCTACTGGCGGCGCTCCTGCGCGCTTAGGTGTCTACGATATTGTAAGCGGTACAATGAATATCGATTTAGCCGCTCCGGGCGCCCCACGCCCAACAGATCTTATAAACGCTGCCACCTACACAACCCAGTAAGTTTTTGCGATCTATGAATTGAGTGGAAAACACATCCGTGCATCACCACTCCATCTTGGCGGTTTATCCGCTGCCATAAATGAGCTCCTAAAATTGGAAAACTAACGTATATCCATCTCCGAATTTCCATGCGAATCGATTGTGAGTATGCTTCAGAGGCGGGAGCATCACAGACGCAGCTGATCTTGACTTACCAATGTAAGTAAAAATCTTCGATTTTTGAGCTGAATAATTTGACTACCCCAAATTACGGGTTATCTTCCTGGCTATACATATCAGAGGCATGCCCGTGAGACCTTCACGCCAAAGATAACAAGATGGCAGCTTCCCTAAAGAATTATTTATGAATAAAAGCCATTGTAAATTATT
>CAZNSF010000238.1:0-4272 GCA_964575565.1 uncultured Verrucomicrobiota bacterium
TACGAAGAGGGCGGTCAATTGACAGAAGCGATTCGAAGACGGCCTTATTCGGTGGTGCTTTTCGATGAAATCGAGAAAGCTCATCCAGAAGTTTTTAATACTCTCCTTCAATTACTTGATGATGGCAGGCTTACTGATGGCCAAGGGCGAACAGTCGATTTCCGAAATACATTGATCGTGATGACCTCGAATATTGGCAGCCCTATCATCCAAGAATTTTTTGCTGATCAAACAAATTCCAAGGCGAACATTGATGTAGAAAGTAAAGTTTACAAACAGATGGAGCAAAGGGTTCTCGATGAACTACGCCAGCACTTTCGTCCTGAATTTTTAAATCGGATTGATGAAGTAATTGTTTTCCGATCATTGCAACAGACTGAAATTCGAAAAATTGTAGGGATTCAGCTTTCGCGAGTTCAAAAAAGACTTTTGGATCAGAATATTGAACTTACCTTTGATTCTTCGGCAGAGGAATTGATTGCGCGCGAAGGCTACGACCCGGTCTTCGGGGCGCGTCCTCTTAAGCGCGTGATCCAGCATGCGGTATTAGATAAACTTTCGTTGGATATTTTGGATGGAAAGTTTACAGAAGGCGACCAAGTGGTCGCCCGTGCAGGCAAAAATGGATCACTTGAGTTCAAGAAAAAATGAACCATCAATTTTTTGTCCGATTAAGATTTTCGAGGGCTTTATTGGCCATCGCTTGATCGCCAAAGCCGAGCCACAAGAGATATTGTAGGTAATATTCATCAGGATGATCCCGGAAAAGCTGCTTTAAAAAAACTTTGCCGCCCATTGGTTCGAGCAACTCTCCTGATTGGCACATCATACAGTAGGTCATCACATAATCTCGGTAAACCCATGGATTTAATTTTGTAGCGAGACTTTGTTTTGCAGCAATGATATGTGGTAAAGCGCTTCGCTCAACCCATTGGCGTTTAGCTGTTTCATTCAGCTGATCTCCGATCATGCAGGCCCCATAAACCAAAAAGGCGACTAGGCAAGTGATTTTTACCAGTGGTTTAGAAATATAAGCCGCAAAATTTAGAAAAGAGACTTCCTTTTCTTTAGAAGTAGTTTGAGCTTTCAGTGAAAGTACAGGTAACCGGCAGTAAACACATAAACCTGCTGCAGCAATCGCAGCGATGATTTGGTTTTGTGTGCTTTGCGGGTTCCATGTGGAACTTGTTAGAAAAACGACCACGGTACCGGCGAAGCCCGCTACGTACCATGGACCGCGATTTTGCCAAGCGCTTTTCCCTAGATACCATAGAGCCGCGAGCACAAGAGCTAAACCAACCCAACCAGAAGTTACTAAAATATCTGCAGGCCAAAAATGATAACGATCGTAAATGCCAGAATGATCTGGTGAGTGTAAAATGGTTTCATCAATCAAAGCGCGTTGACTCTCTAATCCAAACCCCAATAGCGGCACTCCATGGGTTCCTATTTGCTTCACGGCTTCAGCTCGCACGCCATGGCCGAAGGCAGAAGGATGAATATCCAGAATTCTTTGGCGAATATGGGGCGAGAGAAGAATGACCCCCATCATCGCAATCCCTGCAAGGCCATAGACATGCCAAGGGAAACGTCGCATTCCAAGCACAGCTAAAATAATCAAAGCGAGTACAAAACCTAATGCCGCAGAACGACAGCCCGATTTCATAATTATCACTAATGCCAATCCTGTAACTACTAAAGATAATCCTTTGGCTAGTTTACTTGAATCCTTTCGTAACCATGCCCAAGCCAAAATCATCGGCAGGCTTTGCGCTAGCATCGTAGCTATCCCGAGCTTACTTGCGACCGTTCTCATAATAATCGACCAATCTCCAACGACCGACCAATCTCTAGCGATTAACCGACTTTTAGTTGCCGACCAATGTTGTACTGCCGACCAAATTTTCCAAGGCCACAAGGCAACGATTACCAGAGTAAGGATGAGTAACGTAATCGCATACCAACGGGGTTCATTTTCTTTTCCACTCCAAAAGGCAAGCCAAGCGAATGTAAAAACCGCCACAAAACTAAACCATCCTTCAACTCTCTCTGGATAACCGACTAATCCGTAGACTGGTTGAATACCGGAATAGCCCACAAGACCGTAAACAGTTTCGACCATTCTTGAGCTTGAAAAAGCGGTACTTACCAGACTGACGAGCAAGAATATAACTCCAAGGAAAAAAACTTTTAATCCTTCTTGGTTCAATGGGGTGCGAATCCACCAGGAGAAAACACAACCTGCAGCGGCAATGAAAGTTAATTTAACAACCTGCGCATTCGAGCCGCCTAAAGCAGGTATAAAAAGAATAACTAAAAGGATGGGATAACGTAAGAATGCTAGTTTTTCGCAAATGAATGAGCCCTCTTTTTTAGTCGCGGATTGCATAACTTACCTTCTTATAGGGAAAGCTTTTGCTTGATGGCAATTCTTTCCACTTTCCGCGTAAAAATTATTTTAAAGATTTTTGAGCCAATGGGCGCCCTCCCAAGACATAGATTAGTTATAGAAAACAAATTTGTCCCAATAAAGTTCCCATAAATAAAACCTGTAAAATCATAAATTATGAAAGCTAATAAAAAACATTTCGCAACAATCCATTCGATACTATGTGTCGGATTATTTACTTTAACCTTGGTTTGCCTGCCAAATTTATTAAACGCCCAAACAAATAATGTTAATTCCGTTAACACTTGGGGAGCTAATAATTGGGGCCAATTAGGTGATGGCACAACGGTTGATAAGTCAAGCCCTGTGGAGACGGTACCTCCAATCAGTGATGCTGTTTCTGTTAAAAACGGAAGCACCCACAGTTTGGCCCTCAAGAAAAATGGTACCGTTTGGGCTTGGGGACGCAATAACTATGGTCAATTAGGCAATGGCACAACAAATAATGCAACTTCGCCAATCCAAGTGTCCGGCTTAACCAATGTTGTTCAGATTGCGATAGGTATAACCCATAGTTTAGCTTTGGATTCCACCTACAAGGTATACGCTTGGGGAAATAATAATCAGGGTCAATTAGGAGACGGAACTACTATAAAAAAACTGGTTCCAACATTGGTCCTGGCTCCAGCAGGGAGTACGAATTCTGTTTATTTAAATAATGTAATACGTATAGCAGCTGGTAATTCTCACAATTTAGCTGCTGTCGGAGTGGTTAGTGGAGGCGGTGTTGCAAGTTTTTCGGGGGTACAAGCCATTTATGCCTGGGGATTTAATAACAATGGTCAGTTAGGCGATGGGACTACTATCAACAGGTCTATCCCAACAAAAGCAACCAATAATGGAGGAGTAATTGTTGGCGGCGAAATGGTGAGCCTTAGTGGTGATATCGCAGCTGGCGGTTATCACAGCTTAAGTCTTAATAAAGATGGCACCTTAAATGCTTGGGGACTTAATGGGAATGGTCAATTAGGTGATGGAACTACCATCAACAGGCTTATCCCAACAAGAGTCATTAACGAAAGTGGTGTGCCAGCTACTACTTTAGGAGGTGTTACAACTATCTCGGCTGGTGGAAGTCACAGCTTAGTTGCTAAAAGTAATAGTACTGTACGGGCGTGGGGTGCCAATACTTATGGTCAATTAGGTGATGGGACAACTGTTAATAAAAATTTTCCTATAACCGTGGCTAGCCCTAATGGAGCGCCTACGGGTATGCTGGCTGCAGCTGTTGCTGCTGGCGGTTCCCATAGTTTGGCTGTCAGTAATGGAGGAGTATATGCTTGGGGTTATAATGCTTATGGGCAATTGGGTGATGGAACTACATCCAATCGATCTATTCCTACTGTTATACCAGGACTAAATGTTGCAGCAAGTTCGAACGGGGTAGCTATCAATTCAGGAGGAGGTGTTAGCCCCAATGGAATAGTTGTAAGTTTAACAGGCACTACAATCTCTGGCGGCTTGTTCCATAGTTCTGCAATTAATCAGTAGATCAGTAACTTAAAAATTAAAGGCTGATACGAAGTTAAGAGCCGCAGTTCTTAGGAATTGCGGCTCTTTTTTTTGAAGCTTTACTGCACAATGTTTCTTTTGGCAAGAAAGTTTATTTTCAGATTTTTGAGCCAAGGGGCACTCTTTGAAGACATAGATATTAATAGAAAGGGAAGTTATCTTCGTAAATCCTATAGAGCCTTACAATATTATGAAACCCTATAAAAATCACCTCACAACTTTTCATTTCATATTTCGAACAGGGTTACTTGCTTTAATTCTGATTTGCATGCCAAGTCTACTAACTGCGCAAACGAATACGGTTACCACCT
>CAZNSF010000239.1:0-3232 GCA_964575565.1 uncultured Verrucomicrobiota bacterium
TATATGAGGAATAATACGGCGGATTATGTCGCTATTCAACCGTTTCAGATCACGTTCAGCGCTTCGTTCAATATAGACTTCATGCACAAGACGAATATTCTTTCAGGAATTCTTCGAACTTACGAAAATGTTGTGGTTTTCGACGTATCTTACGTAACCATTGAAGATCCTCGTCGTCTTCCAGCCTCTCCAATAATGCTTCATAAACGTCGAGGTCAAGAATGACCGCCGTGGGTTTACCATCACGAATAACAATCTCTGGGTGAGTGAGCGTTGCTTTCATGCTTTTAATCTTGCATCAAAAGATATTGTTTTCAATCATGAACTTGTGAAGCATTTTTTGACAAGCTCGTGCTAAAGAACGGCAACGCGCTTAACCACATCATGTCAACAACCGAACTAGAAATTCCAGATAGCGCTTTGCAGGCTGCTAAACAAGGCGATCTCGTTACGGAACGTATGGTGCTCAACATGGGTCCCTCGCACCCAAGTACACATGGTGTTTTAAGAATTATTGTGGAGTTGGATGGAGAGGTAATTACGAAGGCCACACCAGATATCGGTTATCTCCATCGTGGAGATGAAAAAATTGCGGAAAACATGACTTATACGCAATTTATTCCTTATACCGATCGGTTGGATTATCTAGCGCCGCTTGCTAATAATGTAGCTTACGTTCTTGCGGTGGAAAAGCTCTTGGGCGTACAAGATCAACTTCCCATACGTTGCCAATATATTCGGGTAATGTGTTGCGAGCTTGCACGAATTTCAGCGCACCTTCTAGGAATCGGCGCTTTTGCCATGGATACGGGGGCCATGACCGTTTTTCTTTATACCTTTACCCAGCGCGAAACCATTTACAATTTAATCGAAGCTCTCACGGGTGCTCGTTTTACTACTTCGTACACGCGCGTGGGAGGGTTAGCCAGAGATTTGCCGCCACAATGGCTGGAACAGGTTCGCGCCTTTATCCCGGAATGTTGGAAGGCTATGGATGAAGTCGATAAACTTCTTACACGCAATCGTATTTTTGTGGATCGCACACGCGATATTGGCGTTTTAAGTAAAGAAGATGCCATTCAATATGGAGTAACAGGACCCAACCTGCGAGCTGCGGGCGTAGCTTTCGATTTAAGAAAAGATCACCCTTATCTTTGTTATCCAGAACTAGATTTCGAAGTGGTGGTTGGTTCTCGAGGAGATGCTTACGATCGATATCTGGTTCGTATCGAAGAAATACGCCAGAGCTTACAAATTCTTAAGCAATGCATCGCTAATATGCCAGGCGGCCCAATAAACATTCCTAATAGCAAAACGATTTTACCTTCGAAAGAAAAAGTTCTTACCAAGATGGAAGAACTGATTCATCAATTTATTCTTGTTACTGAAGGATTTGATGCGCCTCCAGGAGAAATTTATTTTGAGGCAGAAAATCCAAAGGGTCAGCTTGGGTTTTACATTTATAGCAAAGGCGGCGGCGTGCCACATCGCCTAAAGATTCGCGCTCCATCATTTTGTAATCTTTCAGTACTTCCTCACTTGCTCCCTGGAAATATGCTTAGCGATGTCGTAGCTATCCTCGGCAGCCTCGATTTCGTAATGGGCGAGTGCGATCGTTAAAGGTAGGGTTTATAAAATAGAGGCCAGATTATAATTGCCTGCCTTTCAGCGACATTGTAGAAATGCTTCTCTACCTGTAATTTGAATCTTGTAATCTACATCTTATAACTTATAACCTCCCTTTACTATGGAATGGTATTATGCTGAAAACGGTCAACAAGTAGGCCCCATTACTGCCTCTGATTTAGAGGGGTTGGCGCATGCAGGCAAAGTAACCCCTGAAACTTTAGTGTGGCGCGAGGGAATGGCCAATTGGGACGCTTACAAAAACACCCGCTCATCAGGAACTCCACCATCTCCCGATAACACAGCCGCATGTGTGGAATGTAAAAAAGTTTTCTCGCAAAGTGATATGATCCAGTACCAAAACTCATGGATATGCGCTACCTGCAAACCGATCTTTTTTCAGCGTATTCAAGAGGGGGCTGTTATACCTGGTACTATGGTGTACGCTGGTTTTTGGATTCGTTTCGGAGCAAAATTTATCGATAACGTTATTTTGCAAATAGTGGGAGGGTTAGCTGGATTTGTTATCGGCTTTTCATTAACTAACCAACTTGGAGAATTTGCAACACAGCTTCTTGCAGGAGGGGTTGGTTACGCCATAAGCCTAGCTTACACAACATACCTTGTTGGCAAATATGGAGCGACCCTTGGTAAGACGGGCTGCAAACTTAAAGTGGTTCGTCCAGATGGAAGTCCTATTTCGTATGGGCGAGCTTGCGGCCGATTTTTTGCAGAAATACTTAGTGGTCTTATTCTTGGGATTGGCTATTTGATGGCAGCTTTTGATAAGGAGGAAAGACGCGCCTTGCATGATCGGATTTGTGATACCCGGGTTGTGAAGAAATCGTAATGGCTGCCATTCTTTCACCAAATGTTTGTTCCAAATGCGGGGGGGCTCTATCAGCGAACCATTGGAATACGAGCGCCTTAACAGCGTGCCCTTCCTGTAAAACGAAGTTACAAATCTTCGTTTTCCCATCGCTTTTTCGAAAGGTCGAAGGCGGACAAGCTGGGGAAGTGGTGTCTGGAGAACAAGAGGCCAGTTGTTTTTATCATCCCCAGAAAAAAGCCGTTATCCCTTGCGATGGATGTGGAGCCTTTCTTTGTGCCTTATGCGATGTTCCATTTGATAACAAACACCTTTGTCCACGCTGTCTTGAGAAAGGGAAAGAAAAGGGGAAATTCAAAAAACTCGAAAATCAGCGCGTTTTGTATGATGATATTGCAATATCATTGGCTGTTTTACCGATTCTTATTTTTTGGTTTACTTGTATTACCGCGCCCGCAACAATTTTTATTGCTATTCGTTATTGGAAAGCGCCTTCGAGCATGATTCCACGCGGCAAATTTCGTATGATCCTTGCAATCATTATAGCTAGTCTACAAATTCTGGGATGGATCTTTGGCATTACTTATTTTGTGACCCGAGGAAGATAAGAATTTATGGCTAAACAAGAAAAAGAATATAGGAGATTACCGGGTTCTGGGCGTCAGGTCACGGGCATGGTAATGGCCGAACGCCGGCGATTATGGCTGGGTAAAGATCATCTCCTTTCCGTCGGCAGCCACCATTATACGGAATCTTACAAACGATTTTATTTCCGCG
>CAZNSF010000240.1:0-3854 GCA_964575565.1 uncultured Verrucomicrobiota bacterium
TTTCTGATGATTCAGGTTCGTTTAAAGAAGGAGCCTTGGCCTCAAAATCAAACTCCAGATTTTCTCCTGAAGAAGGGCTTAAGGAAAACTTATTTTTCGATGCTCTCGCGAAACCTGGTTCGTCGTTCGGATCGGATATCATGGGGTGATAAGATGTTGTAGGCTTTGAGACTAGCGATGAAAAATTATTTTGTCGAGAGCACTCTATCGTCAATTTTTATACGGTTTATCATAGTATCCCTTCCACAAACTTTCCAGGATTCAAAATTCCTTTTGGATCGAGAGAGGTCTTTAGTCTCCCATGAAGCTTCCTTACTTCTAGAGATACAGCAAGCGGCCACCAACGTTTCTTGGCTAGTCCAATGCCGTGCTCACCGGTAATTACACCACCCCATGCTAGAACTTGTCGGAAGAGTTCATCCAAAGCTTGTTTAGAGGCTTTTACTTGAGATTTCGAAGTTTCATCGAGCATAATATTGACGTGGATATTTCCATCGCCCGCATGACCAAAGCAGGCGATTGGCAATCCGTATTTTTTTTGAAGGCGTTTAGCAAAATCGAATAAACCAACCAAACGACTTCGCGGGATGGTGATATCTTCGTTTAATTTGCATAGCCCCATTGCTTTTAAGGAACGCGAAAATTCTCGTCGTAATTCCCATAAATGTTCACAAGTTTGCTCTGTTTGAGCCATTTGAAGAGAAAGCGCGCCGTGTTTTTGCAAAAGTTTAGCTAATGTTTTTACCTCGGATTGTACCGAAGAAGGTTGGCCATCAACCTCTACTAATAAGTGAGCTTGGCCATGTGGAACAAAAAGTTGCTGTCCTGGTTTTTGGTGGCTTACCGCCGTATTTTTGGGAATATGATTTCGAGCAGCTTCGAGAGTAAAACGATCGGCAATTTCCATTGCAGAAGGGAGAAACCCGCTTTTAAAAATTTGTTGTACAACACGCGCAGCTTGTTTTTCATTAGCAAATCCTGCTGAAAGGCATGCGCGAGCTGGAGGATAAGGCAATAATCTTAAGGTAATCCGAGTAACGGTTCCAAGAAGACCTTCCGATCCTACAAAAAGGCCTACTAAATCGAAACCTGTTTTATTTTTGTGGGTGCGGCTTCCAATATGAATTATTTCGCCGGTTGGCAGGGCGATTTCCAAACCTAAAACATAATGACGTGTAACGCCGTATTTAAGACAGCGCGGTCCACCGGCATTGGTGGCAATATTTCCGCCAATGGTACATTCTCGTAAGCTCGCAGGATCTGGTGGATAAAAGAGACCTTTTTTACGCGCTGCGTCCTGGAGATCACCTGTAACCACGCCCGGTTCGACAATGGCAACACCATCTTGTGTGTTAATTTCGCGAATACGATTCATTCGCGCTAATGAAAGAACGATTCCTCCACGAATAGGAACGCATCCACCTACATAGCCAACGCCACCGCCTCGCACGGTAACTGGAATTTTGTATTGTGAAGCAAACTTCATCACACGGCTAACGTGAGACGCTTTTTCAGCGAATACGACGGCATCTGGCTGATGCGAGACAAGCCAAGCATCCGAGGCATGACTTTCTAGAGTAGCCGGATCTGTATAAACAAACCGTTTACCTAAAAGTTTTTGTAGTTTTGGAATGAAAGACACTCTGGAACTTTACCATTTCACAGAAAAGAAAAGTAATATTATTTTTTAGCCCTTCAACTCTTTTGCTTTACTAAAGAAACCTTATGTGGAAGAGCGGGGTTATTTTACTTAATAAATCTTATACAAAGTGGATAACGATATCGATTGCCTTCGTTTGCTTTAATTGCGGCGATGATGGTCAACACAAGAAATGAAATTGCCAAAGCAAAAAGCATTATAAATCCAATGAAGATTAAGCAAAGAACGGCTGAAACTAAGCCATAGATCGTCATACTAATCTGAAAATTGAGCGCCTCTTTACCTTGATCTTCTACCAATGGGAATTGGTCCTTTTTTATCAACCAGATTACTAATGGAGCGATAATGTTTCCGAATGGGCATACAAATCCTGCAAAAGCTCCGAGATGACACAACATTGCCCACATCCTCTCATCTTTACTATTTTCAGTTGTTTTAGGAGGAATATCGGCTGATGGACTAGGTGTTTCCATAATTTTCCTTTGAAAGCTTCAAAGTATATCTAACACAGAGTTCAGTCAAGCCCTCCTATAATCTTTATAAATGAGGGTTGAATGTGCAACTAGTCAGTTCGCCATCTTTTAATAGAAAAGTATCCAATGATGATAAACTTGAATTCGTTCAATTCTTTTCTCCCCAATACGTTTTCCATGCGCAGCCGCGAGCGGGACGTTTGAGTGGCTCGATATTGATATAAAGAATTTCCTCTGCATCAACTCCATAAGGTCCTTTTAAAACCACTTTTCCTTTTGGATCTACAATCATAGAGCATCCGATGCATTTCCATCCTTTCCATGGACCCATTTGGACATGGCCGACATTGCTAACCCCAGCAATCCAAACGGCATATTTTTTAGCAACAGGGATATAAACTTTTGTCCATGTTTTTCCATAGGGAGTTTTTTGATGGTTGTAATGAGAAGGTACTGCCCAACTGCTTGGTGATAAAATAATGTCCGCACCCATATAACATAAAGACTGTGTTAAAACACAATCTTTAGCTCCTGCATCTGCGCAAATCATGAGACCCAAGGTACCCAAGGGGGTATGGCACACATTCAATCGATCACCTTGGGCATAATAAGGATGGCCAATTTCAAGTTCATTTAACTTCCGATGGCGAATAAGGACTTCTCCTTGAGGATTGATGAGCACAGCTGAATTAAAAATTTGTTTACCCTCTTTTTCTATGAGCCCCGAACAAACATAGACTTTGTTTTTCTTGGCTGCTTCTCTCAAAAGCCGGCAAGTATCTCCGTTTGGAATAGCGCTAGCTATGGTTTTAGTCGCAGGATAAGTCCATCCTATATCCATAGCTTCCGGTAAAAGAACTAAATCAGCACTTTCCGATGCGGCTTGGTTAATCATTTCCTTAGCATGGCAAAGGTTTCTTTTTTTATTACCGCCTTCTACAGCCATTTGAATGAGGGCCAATTTAAACATATCATCCTTGCAGAAAGGTTTCGAACGCTCCGCCGAATAAATTCTGAACATCGCGCTCGATTTCACTGCGTGTAACTCGCCAACCTGTAGCTTCGATATCGGCATATTTTTCGGTCAGAACTTTGGCGATGATACTGCGTGAGTGTGCCCATTTATAAACGATCTGATCAAATACACGAGCATCAGAATGTTGTGGGGTGATACTTAAGCCAATGAGTTCCAATCGCAACCGCGTGATTTCCTCAATGACTAAAGGCACGTTAGTAAACCACCAACAGCCAAATATATGGAGATTACGAAACTTGCGAGCTGCCACACACAGCTCATGCTGATTTTCGCGTGAAAGCATAGTAACTAAGAATTTATTTTTTGGGAATTGCGCCAATATGGTTTCGAGCGCGTGGATATCGCTTTTGCCGACACTATCGCCCGCCAAGCGAAGAGCAGGATTTACAAGTTTCTTTACGCCTAACATCACCGCAAAGGGCATTTCGTATTCACGGCAATGTGGGAGTATCGCTTTTTCAATCAATTCAGCGCGCGCGCTTTTTTCTGGGAACTGAAAGTTAGGTGGTAGCGATACCATCACATACAATGCGTTTATCCGCTTACTCCAATCAGCTAAAAAACGGCGTACTTCGCCAAGAGTTTTATGGGTTAACTCTTCGGTTACCTCATAACCCCATTTTTTAAGGTATGGCACAACGCCTGGCCAATTCATGAGTAAGGGATCAATGCGTAACGCAGCAAC
>CAZNSF010000241.1:0-4895 GCA_964575565.1 uncultured Verrucomicrobiota bacterium
AAGGCGACTAAGCGGCTGGATGCCATTGGAAAAACCAGGAGGTGGAACCATCACTTCGGTTTCCTTTACCCCGTCAGGTGAAATGCTTGCTCTGTTCCGAGATAAAGATCGTAAGACTATTATTGGACGATACGATGGTAAAAATTGGTCTTTCATTGATACCACCAACGCGATTGATAGCGGAGGGGGTAAGATTCGCGGTGTTGGAATGGGACCAGGAGGAGTGCTTTTTGCAGTAGGAAATGGTCTTCCTGGCGAAAAGAAATCTAGGGTTTATTCATCTATCAACGGAGGGCCACTCGAGCTTCTCAAACCTGGCTTAGGTTTTCAAATGTTTGGTGGGTTCGTAACAAAGAATGATAAACTTTATATAGGCATTTCCTGGGGTGGAAATGGGGTTCCGGTTTATGTTTCGAGCAACGGTCAAACTTTTGAAAGAACATCTCCTCAAGAAAAACTTCCATACCAAGAAAAACCTGGGACTGCTTATGCATTTAAAATGCATCCAGTAACAGGTGATTTTTATGTATCTACTGAAGGAGATGGTGTTTGGCATTCTTCAGATGATGGTAAAACATGGAAGCGATTGGATGTAGTAGATGGTCGTCCCTATCTTCCAGGGTTGAATATGTTTGATATCGATTTCAGTGCAAAAGGTTCCATTTTCATTGCAGCAATGGGGCATAAAGAGGCTCTTCCCGGAAGCGATGAGGGAGTTTATCGTTATAAAGATGGCAAATGGACCCATAGTTTTAAGGACTTACCGATGGGGCGCGGACCAAATTCCATCTGCGCCGGAAGCAATACCGGTGTGATCTATACGGCCACAGACCACGGTGTTTATCAATCTCTCGATGACGGAGACACATGGGAAGCAAGTCCTATCAACGCAAAAGCCCCATCTTCTGATTTTAAAGAGAAGTCGGATGGCGTCGGCACGCTCACGCTGGGGCCAGATGGTTATCTCTATGCAAGTGTCATGCGCAGCATTCATCGTTCGACTACACCGGTGGTGAATCAAGCGCCGACCATCACTACAGCGCCTTGGGTAGAGCCTAAAGATGTAAATTTATCCAAGCCAACTACCGTAAATGTGGTTGCCAGTGATTTAGATCCGGTTCCGCTCATTTATACTTGGTCGAAAGCAAGCGGTCCTGGTCGTGTCACCTTTACTCCTAAAGAAGGGAAAGGTGGTACTGCCGATGCAGTCTTTAGCACACCCGGAATATATGCATTAAGTGTTAACGTTTCTGATGGCCAATTATCAACTTCCGGAAGTTTAAAGGTAGAAGCAAAACCCGCCAGTGAACCCGGGCCAGAAGTAGCCTTTCGTAAAACATCTGAAAGCGGGAGTGAGGCTAATGCTAAGGTTAATTTAGAGGTTTTCTTAAACTCACCCTCGAATAAAGAAGTGGTTATAGATTATGAAGTAGTTGGAGGGACAGCTAAAGCCGGTACCGATTATGAGCTGGCGAATGGGAAACTTATATTTCCACCTGGAAAAACTTCCATGGTTATTCCTTTAACCATAACGAATGATCAAACAGATGAAATAGATGAGACAATAGAAGTGTTATTAAGTAGTGCCACAGAAGCTCATCTAGGGTTTGATGTGATGACAACTTATACGATTGTAGACGATGATCCATCGCCCACTGTATCATTTGAGACAGCATCTTCGAGTGGTGAGGAAACCAGCAAGGCGGCTAATCTTAAAGTGTTGCTCGATAAGGCATCGGGTCAGCAAGTGACGGTAGACTATGCTGTAACAGGAGGGACAGCGAGTGGAGATGGGGTAGATTACATGCTCAAAGGAGGAAAAATTATCTTTAAACCAGGGGAAGTAGTACAAACGATTTCTCTTATGGTTATTTTGGATACTCTTAAAGAAAAGGATGAAACAGTGGTGGTCGCTCTTAGTAATCCATCTTTAGCCACTTTAGGCGTTCATAAGGAGCATACTTATACGATTAAAAATGTGGAAGCACCAACGGCAGCATTTAGCCAAGCGGCTTCTCAAGGAAGTGAAGCAACAGCCACCGTAAATTTAATGGTCACTTTGAGCGCTTCTTCATCGCGTCCTATTACGGTAGATTACATAACAAAAGGGGTTACAGCTACAGGCGAAGGCGAAGATGGCACCGATTATATTTTTAAACCAGGGACATTAACCTTCCCTCCCGGTGAAACCTCTAAAATGATTCCGATAACCATTGTGGATGATAAAACAGATGAAGAAGACGAAGTTTTTAAGGTTATTCTTAGTAATCCTACGAATGCTGTATTAGGAACGGTAGCGCTCCATTCTTATACTATTGCGGATGATGACCCATTACCGAAAATATCTTTTGAAATGGCTTCCTCGAATGGCAAGGATCCCAAAGTGATGATCAGGATCAATCCTCCGACAGGGAGATATGTAACCGTGGAATGTAATGCGACAGGAGGTACCGCAGAGAATGGAGTAGATTATATCGTTTACAACAAAATCAACTTTAGTGGCACCAAGGAAAAGAAAACAAAACTTGAATTTAGTCTCCGAAAAGAGGCAAGAAGCGGTAGGACTGTAGAATTAACTTTAAGCAATCCGCAACGGTGTGAGTTGGGAGCGATACAAAAACATGTTTTTACAATCGAGTGACAAAGTGTTGAAGAATAATCATTAAATAAAATATGCCAGTATCTCATCAAAAGAAAGTGGTTGCTAAGCCAAAGGATAAACCTAGCGCTCCAGCTAAGAGTAAATCGCTTTTTACGATTTATGGTGATGACGATTTTCTTGTGGCTGAAGAAGCTCGCCAAATCATTGCCTCGCTAACCCCGAAGGGCTCGTCCGAGTTTAGTCTGGAAACAGTAGATGGATTGGCTGCAAACCAAGCAGAAGCAGCTGCGATTTTTAAGAAGCTTTTTGAGGCACTTCAAAGCCAGTCTTTTTTTGCTACAGAAAAAATAATTTGGTGGCGCAATACGAATCTGCTTGGTGCAAGCCAAACAGCAACCGCCAGCGGGGCAGCCGAGTATCTAGCAAGTCTTAACGAAATTTTAGTAAAAGGTCTTCCCGAAGGGGTTGCTCTTGTTATTACGGCTTCGGAATTTGATGGGCGCAAACAAATTGCAAAGACTTTAGAAAAGGCCGGCAAGGTTATCTCCTTTAAAACCGATCCCTATAAACAACAGGAAAATCAAGCGCGCAGCCTAGACTTTGTGCGCGAAACAGCAAGCCAATTAGGTAAAAAATTAAATGAAGAAACTGCGCTTCTTCTGGTGGAAATGACCGGTGGAGATAGCCGAACCATTCACTCGGAATTAGAGAAGCTGGCAGCTTATGTTGCTGATCAACCTACTATTCGAGAAGAAGATATCCATACGATTGGCAGTTGGCGGCCCGGTGGCATAGTATGGGATTTGCCGGATGCGGTGGGTGAACGTGATCTCGGGAAAGTCTTGAGTAAGCTCGATAATCTTTTGTTCATAGGAGAAGCTCCCATAGCTCTCCTTTTTGCTATCATTGCACGAATACGGCTCCTCCTCTTATTAAGCGCTTTAGTAGATAAAAAGTTACTTCGAGTTGGTGGAGATTATGTGCCTTTTAAATCCCAGATGGAGAAATTACCAGCGGAAGTTCTCGAAAATTTGCCGAAGGATAAAAAGTTAAACCCTTTAGCCAGCCATCCTTATGTGCTCTGGAAAGCATCTTCCGGTGTTAGTCATTATACCAAAGCCGAATTGCAACAAGCTCTTGCCCTCCTACTGAAATGTAATGAACGCATGGTCTCAAGTGGAGGCGATCCACAAAGCATTCTTCAAGAAACATTGCTCAAAATTTGCATGAAACCATGAGCGGCTCAATAGAAGAGTCTTTGTTGGCCTTCCCTCAACTAAAATGTTTTCCGTGGTTAAATCATGGTTTTACGCTGCGTCAAGATGAGATTGATGTAAATGTAGCGCGAGGGGAAGCAATTGGACGACTTGGAATAAAACATCAAAAACTCTTGGAATCCCAAGGAATTCCATGGAATTGTTTACAGCTTGCTGAACAAATACATGGGAATGGAGTAGTTACTCTGAATTCAGAAAACGCTGGACCGTCGGCATACCCTTCCCAAGCTATTCATACGGGTGTGGATGGATTAGTTACTGTAATTAAGGGCATGCCCTTAGGAATTTATGTAGCGGATTGTTGTGCTATTTTCTTGGTTGAAACGAAACAGCGCGCAATTGGACTTCTTCATTCTGGTCGAAAAGGTACGGAGGCAAATATTGCGGCTGAAGGTATCAAGCAACTTAGAAAAATTTGCAGGGAGCAACTTACAGAAGTCGTTGCTTTTTTAAGTCCCTGTATCCATGGATGTTGTTACGATATCGATTTTGTAAGTGAAATTAAACGACAACTAAAGACCGAAGGAGTGAATAAAATCTGGCAGCACCCAGACTGTACAGGCTGCCATCTCGATCGCTACTATTCTTATCGTAAGGAAAGCGGCCATACTGGTCGGATGCTGGCTTTTATGATGATTCGATCTTTGGAATGATCGCCACTAAAATTTCTAATGATTTCGTTGAAAAATATCCGTTTGTTTTGGGTCATACAAAATCATTAACCCTGTAAGACTCGCTAGTATAATCAATAGAGTAGCATCTAACTGTGTAAAATGTTTGTAATGTTGGCTCATCATTTTGGCTGCTGATCGTATTTCTTGTTCAAACGCTTGGTATTGTTCGAAAATGGGATGAAAAAGAGTAGCCCAAGCGCTTATAAAAGGTTGAAGGCTTGATCGGAGAGAATCACCGTAAAATTGAAAACCTACGATACCTATCACAATGAAACCCAAGCAGAGAATCATGCTTCTAAGCATTTCCCATCGGCTGGCACGAATAAATTCTTTTTCCAAGAC
>CAZNSF010000242.1:0-9009 GCA_964575565.1 uncultured Verrucomicrobiota bacterium
TTGCTTCGCTTTGCTCGCAATGACAATCACTTTTTAATTATTGGAAAACGAATCTTGATGAAATTCTGCATTGAACATTAACCGTCTGTCTGGAATTACCTAAAAACAGGCTCTCCATTTTCTTTTAAAACCACCGGACAATAAGGCTTCTTAGCAGCTTGATAAGATTGCTTTGCTACCTCTTCGAGGGTTTCGAAAAAATTTGGAAATGTTTTAGTCACGCATGATGGATTTTCAAGGGTTATCCACGGCTGACTATTTTTCATGATATCCATCGTCCCAAGAATCGCAAAACTCATTGCAATCCGATGATCGTTGTAGGTATGAATAATGGCTTTTTTAAATTCAGCGGCGGGTTTTAATTCCAGACCATTTTTAAATTCTCTGACAGGCACACCACATTTACGAAGTTCCGTTGCAAGGGCCAAAATCCGATCGCATTCCTGATTTCTTAATTTGCCCGCCTCGGTAAGACGGAAAGGCTGTTTTAAAGCAGCCGCGGTAATCGCCAAAGTAAGAACTGAATCGCCAAGATCTTTTTCGCGCGAAACAGCTTTTTTAGGCGGTAAAAACTTCGTGAACCGATGATCCATCTGTGAAGAAGCTTTTGGCCATTGTTCGATTTTAAGCGAACCTTTGTGAAGATGCTGCAATGCAATAAAATAACTGGCGCTTGAAGCATCGGGCTCGATGGATTGTTTTTTAGTAGATGATTTCCATTTCTTTAAAAGCTGCCGTGTCATTTCTACATAAGATGACGAAGGACATTTCACATGAATACCAGCCACTTTACTAATAAGCAATATGGCGGAAGCAAATTGGCTCGAATCATCATCCGAAACAGAAACTCTTCCTCCATGGATTGGACCGAAAATGGCGGCAGGCAAATATCCATTTGTATCTTCCACTTTCCCTCCTAAAAAACGAATGACATTAAAAAGTTCTTTCATAGGCCGCTGATGCATACGTTCGGTGCCGTACAATCGATAACGGCCATTTCCCAAAGCGCAAAGTGCCAAAAGAAAACGCGCAACCGTACCTGCATTGCCTACATCAAGATCAGCCTGTTTAACAGGGATTTCTCCGCCTCGGCCTTTAACGGTTACAAAACGATTGTAAATATTAGAAGGATCCGATTCCACCTTGATATCAAACCCAAGGCTTTGCAGGGCATTGATCATTAATTCCGTGTCTTCTGCCCAAAGCGCCCCCTCTAATTTAGTTTCCCCCTTGCCTAAAACAGCCAAGATCAAAGCACGATTGGTAAGACTTTTAGAGCCTGGAATAGAAGTTTTGGCGTGAACCGGTACGGTCAAAGGACGAATTAAAATGGTATCCGGCAAGCTTGGGTTCTGCATAAAGAGAGGTTACCATCCACACCGTAAAACTCAAGCAACTGTAGAACTCCACAGGAGAACTAATAAAGGTCCGTCCTTAAAGCCTTAAAAATACTCGGTTGTAGATTCGCACTTACTTAGTATATGTAGGTAAGGAGTAATTATGGGTAACCTTGCCGATCAACTTCCAGAACACCTAGATGCTATCCGGGCAGTCGTGTCGAAAATTTCTCGAGATGTAAATCTAATCGATGACCTTTCACAAGATTGCTGCGCTAGAGTTATCGAAAAAGAGGCTCTATGGGATAAAAACCGTGGAAGCCTAAAAGTATGGCTTAATGCTATAGCGCGTAATCTCACATTGGATTTTTTAAAAAAGCGGAAACGAGAAAAAGAGGTTTTCGCCCATTTTTACGAAGATACTGTACCGCCTCCCAAACAAATTTCTGAAGAAGAAATTAGATGGGTTTTAATTCAATTTCAAAATCTTCCGCAACCTCTTAAAGAGGTCCTTCATTTAAAATATTATGAAAATTTAAGCACAGTTTCGATTGCTAAAAAGCTTGGGATAAGTCAACAAGCAGTATCCAAGCGAATTCAAAAAGCAATCTCGATTTTACGAAGGGAGGCTTCTGTAGCAGGTCTTCTTTCGATTCTTTTACCATGGGATTGGGGATTCAAAACCAAAGTTATTGCAGGTGTCCTTGCGACTACTTTAGTCACGAGCTACTTCTTTCTTACAGACCCCTCTACCTATCTTATTGCGGATATTCGAAATCTGAAGAACACCATTGTCACAGCTTATCTTGATGAGTCTATTGTACCCGGCAAAAACTATATCTATTGTGCTACCTTTCAAATAGCCTGGGATAAATTTAAGAATCTTTTAAATTCTGATATTCATTTGAGAAATGAACCGAAATTGGTTTCTTTTCTTAACCAAAACTCTTTTTCGCAACATGATCTTTCCGATAAGGATTACGTAGCAGGAGCTGGTTTTGTGAAAGATGGCATCGTGAACCGAATGCAACAAGACCTAATAACAAAATTCGATCAAGGAAAGGATCCTATGATTGAAAACCTTCATCTTAATCCAAGAGATATTTTGATCTATGCTTTTCTATACAAAAACCTTCAATTTGAGGTAGAGTTCGAAAGTTTGGATGAAGATTTAGCTTTTATAGAGCAACGTGGCGGAAGTAATAACGTAAAAGCTTTTGGGATCAAGAAATTATCCAAGGAGGAGCAATGGCATCGAGAATTAAGGGATCAAGTGTCGATTTTAAGCTATCAGTCTAATGAGGATTTCATTATTGAACTTAAATCCAAGTCGGTCAATGACCGTCTTCTCTTGGCTAAGGTTCAACCATCAAAAACCGTTGGGGAAACAGTAACACAGGTAATGACTCTTATTAAGGATAAGAAACCGATCTACCTGGAATGGGGTGACTGCCTTGGAATTCCAAAATTTGATTTTGATTTGACCCATCATTATCAAGAGCTTCTTCACAAAAACCTGCGCATGCCGGGTTTCGAGGATTATTTTATCGAAGAAGCTCTTCAGACCATCACATTTAAGCTCAATGAGAAAGGAGCTATTTTAAAATCTAGAATGTTCAGTATTGTCGAGTATAATAGTTTGGAAATGGAAAAGAAGAAACTCTTTTTTGATCGTCCTTTCCTTTTGATTTTAATAGAAAAAGGCGCAGAGAATCCCTACCTTGCCATTTGGGTAGATAACGTTGAAGTTCTAGTTAAAGCTGAAAAACAACCCAGTTCTTAAACCGTGGTACTTGCTCGTGAAGGCAAAAGAAAACTACGTATAAAAAGCCTTTTACCGACGAATTTCGACAATTTGCCCTTTAAAAATCTCTAACGCTTTTTGGATCAATGGATCATTCTCAAAACGTTTATTAGCCAGTTGAATATCTTCTGTTACTTTGCCATCAGCATTTGTTTGTAAGGTTTCGTCCCCCTGTGGAATGGATGGATCATTCGCAAAAACTACTTTTACATTGATCGCCTGATGGGTAATTTCGCGCAATTTATTTTGAACGAGCTCACGACTCTTGGGAGTATTGACAAACTCTTTTTGCAATTCAAATTCTGGGTCAAAGCCAATAGTCAGTGTGTCGTTACTCAAAGAAAGGGGCCTCCCTTCGATCAGAGAAGATTTAAGCATTGGAACTGCTTTTTCGAGACGCTCTAAAAGCTCTTTCCAAAGCGCTTCCATTGAAAGTTTATTTACTGAAGCAGGTAAAGGCTTAGTTTCCGTTTTGGCTGGGGCGGTTTGAATTGAACCGGCAGGCTTACTTTCAACCCTAGCGGCAGGCCATTGCATGGCTAAAGGGGGAGCCTCCGTTTTTTGACCCTGCCCTTCTACTCCGCTCTTCCCGAGATCCGTCTTTGCGGTATAATCTCCAAAACTTTTGGCTGCGCTTTTAAGTTTTTCGAGGAGTTCTTCCAGTAAAATTTCGTCTTTTGTTTCGATCACCTTTACTAAAGTTACTTCGAATAAAATCTTTTTCGAAATAGCCCATCGCATCTGGTTTTCCGCTTCTGTAAGAATTTCTAAAATGCGCAATGTTCGTACCCGATGAATTTTTTTTACATCTTCCTTAAGTTGGTTTTTTTCATCAGGAGTAACCTCGGTAAGTTCTGCGCCGGCTTGCACGACAAGCATATTTCTAAAGTGCTGAACCAATTCGACCAGAAGCTTGCCTAAATCCTTGCCTTCATCAAAAAGGGTAGAGGCCAAGGCAATGACCTCTCCGCGTTCTCCTGCTAAAATACCTTGTGTAAGACGGCGGACTTGTTCTTGGGCTACTAATCCAAAAATAGATAATACATCATTTTCTTCGATTTTGTTTCCGCAAAAAGCGATGATTTGGTCTAAAGCAGATTCCGCATCTCGCAAGCTGCCGAGGCCGCCGCGCGCTAATGCCAGAAGGGCTGCATCGGAAGTCTCGACCTTTTCTGATTTTGCAATTTTGCGAAGTTGTCCCACAATTAAATCACTAGAAATCCTGTGTAAATCGAACCGTTGGCATCGCGAAAGGATTGTAAGCGGTATTTTCTGAGGATCTGTGGTCGCAAATATAAATTTTACGTGTACTGGCGGCTCTTCCAATGTTTTCAGCAAAGCATTAAAAGCTGGGACAGAAAGCATGTGCACTTCGTCGATATAAATGATCTTAAAGCGGGCTTTAGCAGGCGAATAGCGCACGATTTCGCGTAACTCGCGTACTTGCTCTACGCCGTTATTCGAAGCTCCATCAATTTCTAATACATCCATGGAATTGCCCGCCACGATTTCCTTGCAATTCGAACAATCATCGCATGGCTTTACGGTTGGAGTCTTCGATGTGGCACAATTAAGAGCCTTGGCGAAGATACGGGCTAGGCTTGTCTTGCCTGTGCCTCGTGGTCCTACAAATAGATAAGCATGCGCAATTCGACTTTGGGTAATTGCGTTTTCAAGTGTCCGCACAATATGTGGTTGCCCTACCACTTCAGAAAATTGCTGGGGCCGATATTTGCGCGCTAAAACTTGATAGCTGGACATATCTTTAAATTAAATGGCCCAAACCAAAAAGGCTACTCTTAAGTTGATCCTTAAAAATCTATCGACTATGAATTAATGGTATATATGGATTTACCTATTTGGATTAAAGCAATCATTCTAGGGATTGTTGAGGGATTTACCGAATTCCTACCTGTTTCTTCTACGGGTCACTTGATCGTATGTGGTAAATGGCTTGGATTTCAATCCGAAGTATTTACTGTTTTTATCCAGATGGGAGCTTTATTAGCCGTTTGGTGGCTTTTTCGAGAGCGTTTAATCCAAATGATTCCTTGGGGCACAACAGTAAACAATCAAGGGCGACAATTAAGTTTAAATGTAATTCTCGCTTTTCTCCCTGCCTTAGTCATCGGCTATGCAACGAGAGGTTGGAATCGTGATTCGGTTTTAGTCATTGCCTGGGCAACCATCATTGGAGGTATCGCTATTTTAATTATTGAAAATCTTAAACCCCGCGTATCCATAGGAAGCTTGGAAACGATTACACCTTCTCTTGCCTTAGTCGTCGGAATCGGACAATGCCTTTCTCTCTGTCCGGGCGTATCTCGCTCCGGAGCAACTATCATGGTTGGACTCCTTTTAGGTTTAAGCCGCCCTGTAATAACTGAATTCACGTTTCTCTTAGCTGTGCCAACAATGACAGCTGCTACCGTCTATGAATTATGGAAATTTCGCTATGAACTTCCACTGGATATGGTGGGCCTGCTTGCCATCGGCTTTTTAGTTTCGTTTGTGGTTGCGCTCATCGTAGTCAAATGGTTTATCCATTTTATCCAACGCCATACCTTTGAAGGATTCGCATGGTATCGTTTGGTGATAGGCTCCATCCTTCTCTGGCTTTTTTATAAAGGATTTTTTTAAAACTGCCTAAAAAATACCCGTTACCTCGTGAATCTTAAAAATATTCAACTGATCCAAAACGAAATTGCCATTGTGTGGGATGATGGCACAGAAAGTTATATCCCTTTAGAACGGATTCGGCGTTATTGTCCATGCGCAGCATGCGTAGGAGAACAAGATATTCTGGGCAAAACCTATAAGGGACCATCTACCCCATATAAAACTGAAAGTTTCCAATTAGTTAGTTTTAATGCTGTAGGAGGGTATGCTATTAATTTTGCATGGGGTGATGGACATCATTCCGGTATCTATCCTTTTGGTTTACTGAAAAAATTAGCAGAAATCACTTAATTCCGATGCAAGCAAAAGAATACTTAGCTTCCATTATGCCAAGTCGTGAGGAAGTGGAGCGTTTCATCGAAAAGCCATCGGGAACGAGCCGCAATCAAGGATGGACTTTTGATGGAGATCTTGGGTGGATCCTTTGCGACTCCATTCGCTCGGATGGAATCGATGGATCTAAAACTCTTTATCATTACCAAGCCAATGGAGCTAGAGTGCCTATTCATTTTGCCGACAAGCCATGTCGAATCCATACTTACGGAAATAGTTTTACCCATTGCGACCAAGTGAGCGATGGCGAAACATGGCAAGAATATCTTGCAGCCCATCTACAAGAACCGATTGCCAATTTCGGCGTAGGTGGCTATGGCGTTTACCAAGCTTATCTCCGAATGAAAAAAATCGAAGCTACCCATCCTGCCAATTATATCATCCTCAATATCTATGATGATGATCACTTTAGAAATCTAGATGCCTGGCGAACCATTCGTTTTGGCCGCCGTACGCCTTGCGGTTTTCCCCTCCCCCATTTAAGAGTAAATGTTAAAAAGAATAGCTGCCAAGAAGTAAAAAATCTTTTCCAAAAACCTAAGGATGTCTACAAACTTTGCGATCCAGATTTTGTACACGAAACGTTTAAGAACGATCCGATACTCCAAATGATTCTTGTAAGTAAAACAGGGGAAAGTTCTTCTCAAGATTTAATGGATCCTGTAGCTGTCAGCTTCGGCCTCCCAGGAAGTTCTAAAACAGCTACTCCATCTGAAAAACGGCTTCAGGAATTGCATACCCAAGCCGCTCTTTATGCAACCCAGTGTGTGCTAAAAATGATTGAAGATTTTATCCAAAAGACTGGTAAGAGATTGATGCTTGTTCTTTCTTATCGTCCTCAAAAATTGATCGAGGTTCTCGAGGGACAACCCCGGTGGGATCAAACCTTCCTGGATTTTCTAAAAACGCGCAAGTATCCAGTTGTTGATCTCCGTGATGTTCATTTAAAAGAGTTCTCTCAATTTAAAGTGGATGCTGCTACCTATACCAAGCGCTATTACCATGGACATTATAGCCCTAAAGGAAATTTTTTTACCGCCTTTGCAATCAAAGATAAAGTGGTTGAGTGGCTGAACCCAAAACCATTACCTTATCGTTAATTGTGTGTTGGAACCTTTTACGACCATTACTTTTTACACTACCGCCTGAAACGGCACACCATCTCGCTTTTCAGATAATGGGAGGCGCACAGGCTCTCCCTTGGCTGCGAAAAGTAATTAGTAGAGCATGTACAAACCATGATAACCGCTTAAAAATAAGCGTCTTCGGTCTAGATTTTCAAAACCCCGTAGGTCTTGCTGCTGGGTTCGATAAAGATGCGCAATTGCTTCCCATATGGCATGCGCTTGGGTTTGGTTTTACCGAAGTAGGCACCATTACACCTCTAGCACAGGAAGGTAATCCGAGACCACGCCTTTTTCGACTTCCTTCCGATAAAGCACTCATTAATCGTATGGGCTTTAATAATGATGGCGCTGAAATAATCCGCCAACGATTATTAACCCTGCTCAATTCCGGAAACTGGCCCATATTCCCAGTAGGTATTAATTTAGGTAAAGGACGACAAACACCCATTGAAAAAGCTCTTGAAGATTATTCCATCCTTCTCGATCAATTTTTAGATTTGGGCGATTACTTCGTGGTTAATATCAGTTCACCCAATACACCCGGCTTACGTCAACTGCAAGAAAAGCCTCGCTTAAATGAATTATTAGGCGCGCTCCAACAAAAAAACCGTGACCGCTATAAAGCAAACCCAAGACCGCTTTTGCTCAAAGCATCTCCGGACTTAGAATGGCAAGCCTTAGACGATGTTTTAGAGCTATGCGTTAAACATCAGTTAGCGGGCATTATTGCTACCAATACCACTCTTTCTAGGGATGGAATCCAAACTTCAATTGATCAAGAGGGCGGTTTAAGCGGTCGTCCTCTCAAAAATCAATCTACCGAATTCATTCGTTATATTTATCGCTCAACCAAAGGCAAACTACCAATTATTGGTGTTGGAGGAATTTTTACAGCCGAAGATGCCTACGAAAAAATTTGCTCAGGCGCTTCTCTCGTCCAAGTCTATACCGGTTTTGTCTATCAAGGCCCTTGTTTAGTTAAACAGATCAATCAAGGACTCATTCGCCTTCTTAAAAAAGATGGCTTTAGGCTAATTAGTGAGGCTATTGGGAAAGATATAAATTAATTCACTCCACTCTTCTCGAAACTGCCTAAGAATTCACCGATCTCAACAAATAAGAATGGAAAGCACCGAGAGGAAATTCATCGGGATGAACAAGCTCAATCCACTTTTTAGGATCGCTTCCCTCAATAACCGATCGACTCTCGCGTTTCCATTGGGAAGCTACGTTTGGTTTAATGTAAGCGGCAATAAGATCATGGGCTGCAATCCAGTGTGATAACTTCGAACTATCAGCTGCTTCCTTATAAAGAGCCGCAATTGCCTCATGCAGTTGCGCTACTGCACCAGCTAAAAGTTCCCAACGAATAGTCAGACGATTCCCCGACCACACAAGCACATCTTTATGATGTAAAAATGAGAAGAAAAGCTGGCCGCCTAAGGCATCGTAATTACGAACTCGCGATCCTGTAATTGCAAAACGAAAGATACGATCAAAAAGAATCGCATACGTCAGATAATGCGCAAATCGAAAACCTTCCTTAGCTAATCGAGTTGCCTCACCAAAACTACGCAAATCTACACGGAGTTCCTCCAATCCATACATCCAAAAAGGCGCTTTTTGACGAATCATAAAGGGATCAAAGGGCAGTTCTCCCAACGTGTGAGACTTATCATGGATCAGATCCCACAGAGCAATCGTATCCTGGATCAAGGAAAGCGATCCA
>CAZNSF010000243.1:0-4114 GCA_964575565.1 uncultured Verrucomicrobiota bacterium
ACTTCAATTTGAGATTTGAGATTTGAGATTTGAAATTTAACACTTGCTCCTTCCGAACGCCCGATCCAATTTTTTTGCAAAAGTTTTAATCCTGCTGGCCAATCAAGTTGATCAAGTTCGGCAAGCAAACGTTCTGCATAAGCTGTGATTCGAAGCATCCATTGGCGCATGGGTCGTCGCTCCACAGGAAATCCTCCGATATCGCTTTTGCCATCAACAACTTCTTCATTGGCCAGTACCGTACCGAGGGTGGGGCACCAGTTGACAGGCGATTCGGCTACATAAGCTAAACGCACCGAGTCTAAGTCGGGTCCATGATAAGTTTGGATGGGTTCAGCTTTTTGTGTGGCTGGATTAAACCAAGAATTATAAAGTTGTAAGAATATCCATTGGGTCCATTTAAAATATTTTGGATCGGTTGTGTCTATTTCGCGATCCCAATCATAGCTAAAACCCAAAGTTTCGATTTGACGCCGAAATACAGCAATACTTTCTTCTGTTGTTTTTCGAGGGTGCTGGCCAGTTTTAATGGCATATTGTTCGGCGGGCAGGCCAAAAGCGTCCCATCCCATAGGATGTAGTACGTGATAGCCCTTCATTCGATAGTAACGAGCTAAGATATCGGTAGCGGTATAACCTTCTGGATGTCCTACGTGTAAACCAGCACCGGAAGGATAAGGGAACATATCCATGATATAATATCTTGGAGCATAAGGATCGGATAGAGAGGGGGCTATGGGTTTAGTATGGCGGCGGCGAAAAGGATGGGTTTCTGGGATGCTTGAACCTGGATCAAAGGCGCGGAACGTCTTTTGGGTTTGCCAATAGCGTTGCCATTTAGGCTCAATTAAATGAAAGGGATATTGTTTACGCATAGAACTTTTGTAGGATGCAAGAAATCCACCCTAACATGCAAGAGTTATGAAATTGATCGTTGCAACAAAAAACAGCCATAAAACACGCGAAATCCATACGCTTTTAGAGGACAAAATTCAAGTGATGACTCTAAAAGATATCGGTTTTACAGACGAGATTTTAGAGACAGGCAATACTTTCGAAGAAAACGCGAAGATCAAAGCACTTAAGGTCTTCGAGTTTATTCAATCTAAAAGAAAAGGGGAAAAGGAAAGCTTTGTTTTACTTGCTGATGATTCTGGTTTGGAGGTCGATTTTCTTAAGGGTGCGCCCGGTGTGATATCTGCGCGGTATGCAGGTGAGCCTTCAAATGATTCTGCTAACAACGAAAAACTTTTACGGGCTTTAAAAGATGTGCCGGGGCCAAAACGTACCGCGCAATTTCGATGTGTACTTGCAGCAACTGCCGTTGCTGTAAAATCCGAAATCCGAAATCCGAAATCCGAAAATTCAATCCAAATCTTCGAGGGTATTTGCCGAGGCAAAATTGGCTTTAAGCCGAAAGGCGTCAATGGATTTGGTTATGACCCAATCTTTTTTCCAGAAGGTTTCTGTCGTACTTATGCGGAATTAACTGCGGAAGAAAAAAACCAAATCAGCCATCGAGCAAAGGCCATGGCGAAATTTAAAGGATGGTTAATAAAGCTAAAGCGACGGTGAGTTTTTAAAGCTTTGCCAATAACGCTTTGGCAAAGATCCCAATCCCATAATGACTAGCTGGCTTGTGATAAATAAGGCAAGCCACATGAACGCTTTATCGATAAAACCATAGGAATGGAGTCCCACGCCCAACATATTTACGCCTAACCAAGAAAAGATTGTTACAATATTGCCAAAAATAACCATGGTCATAAGGCCCTGCTGTCCAATGAGTTTTCCCCAGCGCGCATGGAGAATCAGCGCATTCCAGAGGACAATGATAAGAGCGCCGTTTTCTTTGGGGTCCCAGCCCCAAAAACGGCCCCAGGATTGATCCGCCCAAATTCCTCCAAGAACCGTTCCTGTAAAACTAAAAAGTGTGGCAAAACAAATAATTCCATAAACCATCCGTTCTAAGGATTGCGCTGTGGCGGCATCCAGCGATCGAGTAAAAAATCCTCGGAAAATGTAAACGATGGCTAAAAAGCCTGCCAGGAAGGTGGAAGCATATCCTAAAGTAACCACAACCACATGGGTAGCCAGCCAATAATTAGTATCCAAAACAGCGCGTAACATTTCTAAGGTATCGCCATCGCCAGAAAGATGGTGAGCTATTAAAAGAGTTAAAAAACCCATGGCGGAAACTGTAAGCGCGCCAACGCCATTTCGATAGATTCTTTCTAAAATAATACCGAGCAATACAGAGCCCCAGCCGACAAAAATGGCAGAAGAATAAAGGTTGGTGACAGGCGGGCGTCCATGCAAATACATACGCGAGATAAGCCCAGCCGTGTGGATGGCAAAACCCAAGAGCAGAAGATAAAAGGCCGTTCGACGAAGTGTGTCCGATTCTTTTAACCAAGTTAAAAGGATTAAAATAAAAACGAGCACATAAAAAATCATGCTTTTATAAAATGGCTGGAAATGGTTAAAACGAAATTCAAAGTTAATCTTCGAAAGTTCATTGGGGAATGTTGCCTTAAGCTGCTCTTGAAATTGCATAAGGCTCTGATTAAACGCTGGAGCATTTGGTTCCCGATAAGCGGTAATCATGGTTGCATAAGAACGCACAGCGGGATCGATTGTTTGTTGGCCAAGAGAGTTCAAAAGGCTTTGCCCGATACTTATCCATGGAGCGCGGCCTTCGGCTACTTGGGGAGAGGGGATTACAAAGATATAAGCCGCCTGGCTTAAAAATTCGTAACGATTGGTAAATTCCATCAGAAGGTCGAGATCTTTTTGGTTAAAGCCGCCTCCCTCCTGATGTCCACGGAAAGCAAGCGCGCCAGCGGGAATTGCTTTCTCAAAGAGATTAAGTTCGTTTACAAAATTGAGATCTTCCTCTACGCGCAGGCTATTTTTTAAACGGTAATAGAGATCGACTTGATGATAGAGTTTAAGAATATCTCTTTGGAAGGATGAACGCTGAACCGATTCGATAGGTTCAGCCAATTTTCTTAGCCGCTCAATTTCATTTAAAAAAGGCTGAATTTGTTGGTACGAAAAATATTTTTTATCCTTTTGTTGGAATCCAAGTAATCCAAGCACATCGGGATGATCAATTCGAAATACAGGATAAGTATCGGCAAGCTCCGGTTTCATCATGGTATCCGCAAGCCATTCGGTTGCCCCCATGATATCACGCCCTTTTATTATATCTATAAACCGGTCGATTATGTTGGCAGGATAATTATATCCGGGTCTTTGCAACTTTTGTTTCCCATGAATAATTAATAGTGAAGTGCGCGCCACCGTATCCATAGGCTTAAGACGACCTCCAGATAAAGCGGGTAATTTACCAAATTCTTGAAGATGGAATGAGCTGGGGGAATGAGGAAGGCGAAGGGCAGAGAGGAGCCATAGCACACACACTGCTAGCACAAAATATGGAAGCCGTTGTTTCATGCGTACCTGCTAAATGGAGCAAAAGTTTTAACACGCCAGTCATTGCGAAGGAGTTCGTTGCAGCGAATGACTGAAGCAATCCCTAATCTAAGATTGCTTCGCCCGCTATGGCGGTCTCGCAATGACAAAAGGAGAAAAGGATAGATCATACTCCCCTCCTTTTCAAGGAGGGGTTTGGGGAGGTAAAAATCAGGTTAAAAGAAACCTCCTCTATCTCCTCCTTGTTAAGGAGGAGAAAATTTTTTATGAGCGTGTGAATCATGTTCTTCGTTGTTTTATAAATGATGTTAAATGAATAGAAAATTGAACAATTAAACCTAACGCAACCAAAGAACAGGCAAAGTAAGGAGTTAACCAACTTGGATTGCGCACTACTTGGAGAATGCTTGTGCGATCGTTGTTTGCAAAGCTTGCTTGATAATAAGTTTCGCCATCATAACGCAAGGGATGGTTCATATAAATCAGTGTCTCGCGATCTTCATGGCGCGAAGGATTTACAAGACGAATGCTGCTGGAAAAGTTTTTTGGAATATCAGTTCCTTCATATTTATCGTGGGCAAAATCTTTTAGATAGATGCTGTAGGGTTTGTAATAACGTGTCTGGCGAAGTTCGATTGCCCAATTTTTATTTTGATAAGAAATAATTTGCGGTTCT
>CAZNSF010000244.1:0-2698 GCA_964575565.1 uncultured Verrucomicrobiota bacterium
CTTAAAGAAAAATAAATGGGCGTAAAAACGAATACATGAGCCCCGAAAACATTCGGGGCTAGATTAAAATCGTTAGAAAGAAAATACTATGTCTATTCAATTAGGACGTTTCGAAATGCCAGCACGATTGATTCGTGAGGATTCTACTGCGACAACTACCTACGCTAAGTTCACTGCTGACCCTTTTGAACGAGGTTATGGTCATACTGTAGGAAATGCTTTAAGGCGTGTTCTGCTTTCTTCAATTGAAGGCGCTGCCATTACCGCGGTAAAACTGGATGGTGCCATGCATGAGTTTGCAGCTATTGCAGGGGTGGTAGAAGATGTAACAGATATTGTTCTAAATCTTAAAAAGGTGCTGCTCAAGATGCATGATCGCGGGCCTCGCACAGTTCTATTGAGCGCACACAAGGAAGGTAGGGTTACGGCAAGCGATATCAAAGCCGATCAGAATCTCGAAATTGTTAATCCTGATCATGTGATTGCCACTTTGGATAAAAAAATGAAGTTCGAGGCTGAACTCGAAATCCGCGTAGGCCGAGGTTTTTATCCAGCAGAGGAAAATAAGAAGAAGGATCAGCCAATCGGAATTATTCCTATCGATTCTATTTTCTCGCCGGTAAAAAAAGTTCATTACACGATTGAAAATACCCGTGTGGGACAGCGTACGGATTATGATAAACTTATTTTAGAGGTATGGACAGATGGACGAGTGACCCCAGACGAAGCTCTTTTGCACGCCTCGGCGATTATACGCCATCACTTGGATGTCTTTGTTAATTATGATAAGGACACCATCGAATTTGAGGAGGCCAAGCAGGAGGTTAATGAAGAGCAGATGCGCTTATCGAAGCTCTTAAATATGAGTGTCAACGAGATTGAACTTTCAGTTCGCGCAGCCAACTGCTTGAATAATGCAAATATCATCACGGTAGGCCAATTGGCGCAAAAGACTGAACAGGAAATGCTGAAATACCGTAATTTCGGCAAGAAATCGCTCAACGAAATTAAAGATAAGCTTCAGTCGCTTGGCCTTTCATTAGGGATGAAATTCGAGCCAGGTATACTCCAGCCATACAAGGAAGAAGATGATGATACCCCTGTGGCGGTGATGAAAGAAGTGATGAAAGAAGAAGAGTAAAATAATTTAAACACCAACTTCTGTCGAGTTCGGCAGGATGTTGGTGAGGGTAAAGGATTTAAAATGCGTCATCGTTGTAAAACTTTAAAGCTCGGTCGTAAAACGCAACATCGCCATTTGATGTTAGCCAACCTAGTATGTAGTCTTATCCAGCATGGAAGAGTGCGTACAACGGTTGAAAAAGCCAAAGCTGCCCGTTCTTTTGCCGAGAAAATGGTCACTCTTGCAAAAAAAGGAACGGTTCACCATCGGCGTTTGGCTGTTTCTAGACTTCATCAAAGAGACGTTGTAGGTAAACTTTTTACGGATATAGCACCACGTTGTATCCAACGAAACGGAGGTTATACTCGGATTATCAAACTTGGTCAACGTATCGGAGATGCCGCTTCTACAGCTTATCTTGAATGGGTCGATTACGTTCCTAAAACAGACTCATCTGCTGGCGAAAACAGCGCAAAGAAATCAAAAACAATTGTTCCAGAAAAGGCTGTTGCAGCAAAGTCTTCTTAAAGACAGGTTTTTTTAACCAAAGAATTAGCTGTTCTCATTCTGGCCGAGTTCGTAAACAGTAAAACGCTTGATCACAATATTTTCTCCAAGTTCAGCAATTTTGGAGGTGAGATGATCCTTGATAGTGATATCTGTATTTTTGATGAATGCCTGTTCTAAAAGGCAAGCTGTAGAATAAAACTTTTCCATTTTACCATTCACGATTTTTTCAACAATCGGAGCAGGCTTGTCTTTTACTTGGGTGCTAGCGATATCGCGCTCATGAGTAATAAGGGCTTCTGGTATTTGCTCGCGCGAAACACAAAAAGGCTTAGCAGCCGCAATATGAAGAGCAATGTCTTTTACAAAATCCCGAAAGGCTTCGGTTTTAGCCACAAAATCTGTTTCGCAATTTACTTCAACCAGTACCCCGATTTTACCGCCCATATGGATATAAGAAGCAATGGCACCTTCTTTTGCAGTACGACCTACGCGCTTAGCTGCAATGGCAACCCCTCGTTTACGAAGCACCACTTCGGCGGCTGCAGGATCCCCGTGAGCTTCTTCTAAAGCTTTTTTGCAATCCATCATACCTGCGTTTGTTTTATCGCGCAGTTGTTGAACCATTTTAGCGGTAATCATGATCTGTACGATTTATTGATTTTTAAGAGCTGCTAAAAGAGTAATCTACCTTGCCAAAGGTTTTTATTCTATGTCCGACAAAGTCTTGTAACGGATTTAAAAGATTTAGCAAAAACTAATCAGAAATTGCTGCTAAATCGGATTCTTCAGTGGTCATAGGAGCAGTCGCTTCCGTTTTAGTCGTGGGCTCTTCAGATTTAACCTGTTGCGGATGCAAACGTTCGAAGTTCAAACGAGCTAAAGAAAGTTCTTCGCTAAAATAGGATAATAATGCGCGTATGGCGCGTATGCTATCGTCGTTGCTTGGAATAACATAGGTTACAAGATCGGGATCTGCGTTGGTATCTACAAGGGCTACGATCGGAATTTTTAGGCGATTGGCTTCAGCAACGGCAATCTCTTCCTTCTTGGAGTCGATGATGAAAA
>CAZNSF010000245.1:0-2874 GCA_964575565.1 uncultured Verrucomicrobiota bacterium
GCCATTGATCGTCATCGAGACCGAAGTATTGGGGTTACATAAATCAAAGCCGGAATAAAGTTTTTTTGCGTCATCCAAAGTAGCAATATTTACACCAGAATTGCCAACCTTGCCGTAGATATCTGGTCGATGGGCAGGGTCTTCGCCATAAAGTGTTACAGAGTCGAAAGCGGTGCTTAAACGAACCGCAGGCATTCCTTCGCTTAAGTAATGGAACCGTTTATTGGTGCGTTCCGGGCCGCCTTCGCCAGCAAACATTCGTGTAGGATCTTCATCGAGCCGCTTAAATGGATAAACGCCGGCACTATAAGGAAATTCTCCAGGCACATTTTCGGTAAGTACCCATCGCACAATCTCGCCCCAATCGTTAAATTTTGGTAGAGCAACCTTAGGGATTTTGAGGTGACTTAAAGACTCTGAAAAATTTGAGACTTTAATTCCTTTCCCGCGCACATGATAAGTAAAGTATTCGCCCTGATAATTTTTCTTCTTTCTTTCCCATGTCTTTAAAATCCTATGGCATTCATCTGATAATTCTTCTTCTAGTTTTTTATACTGCTTCTTTATTTCGGAGCTCTTCTTGCCTTGTTCTTCAAGAATGGAAAGCGCGCCCTGCAATTGATAGAGTTTAGAAGCAAGAGCGGTCTCTTTTTTGATGAAGGCATGATAGCGATGGTTTTCCTCAACAATTTCAGCAAGGTAATTGGTTTTTGCTGGGGGGATAATATAAACCTTTTTGCTGATATCTTTGGTGATGGCCACAGACGACTTCCATAGGGCGCCTGTTTTTTCGGTAATTTTATCGATAAGAGTTCGGTAAAAGTTTTTTACACCAGGATCATTGAATTGCGAAGCGATCGTGCCGACCACAGGCATTTGCTCTACGGGTTTATCAAAAAGACGATGACTGCGTTGAAATTGCTTGCGAACATCTCGAAGTGCATCCAGAGCGCCGCGTCGATCAAATTTATTGATGGCAATGAGATCCGCAAAATCGATCATCTCAATTTTTTCGAGTTGCGAGGCAGCGCCATATTCCGGGGTCATTACATACAAAGAAATATCTGCAATTTCGGTGATTTCCGAATCGCTTTGGCCGATTCCGGCTGTTTCGATCAAGATAAGATCGTAAGCAGCAGTTTTAACTAGATCGATAATGGGGTGGATGTTTTTGGTAATGGCGAGATGCGCCTGACGGGTTGCAAGCGAACGCATAAAAACCTGTGGGGTGTAAATCGAATTCATTCGAATGCGATCACCCAGTAAAGCGCCGCCTGTTTTACGTTTACTAGGATCGATTGCAATGATTGCGATTCGCTTATCCTTAAAATCAGTTAAAAAGTAGCGTGCCAGCTCATCCGTTAGCGAGGACTTGCCAGCCCCGCCAGTTCCTGTAATCCCTACTACCGGGATAATATTTTTTTTGGCAAGGCGGACTTGTTCAATAAGTGTGTTCGCTTTATCGGGATCGTTTTCGATGAAGCTAATCGTTTGGGCTAGAGCAATGGGATCTTTTTTTTGGATTAAATTTATTTCATTGCCAGCAAGCTCGGTTTTTGTTGGAAAGTCGGCTTTCGATAACAAATCGTTAATCATTCCTTGGAGTCCCATCGTTCTGCCATCTTCTGGCGAGTAGATACGAACAATGCCGTAAGCATGTAATTCTTGGATTTCAGTAGGGAGAATTGTGCCTCCTCCGCCACAAAATATTTTGATGTGGCTAGCGCCCTTTTCCTTAAGCAAATCGAACATGTATTTAAAATATTCGAGGTGGCCGCCTTGATAGCTTGTGATAGCTACGGCTTGGGCATCTTCTTGAATTGCAGTATCCACGATCTCAAGCACAGATCGATTATGTCCTAGATGAATCACCTCTGCGCCGGTGGCCTGTAAAATACGGCGCATGATATTGATGCTGGCATCGTGACCATCAAAAAGCGAAGCAGCGGTAACAATACGGATTTTGTTTTTAGGTTGGTAAAGTGGGGTGGATGTGGACATGATTTCAATGAAGTTGTAAAAATAGCTAAGAATGATAGCAAGTAAGATAGCAATGAATAAAAGTACTTTTAAAGCATTGCTCGTAGAGCAAAAGGGAGGCAAGCCTTTTACAGCGATGAAGGATCTTTCTAGAGACTCCTTACCGCAAGGTGAGGTTTTAGTTTCTGTAGCTTATTCGAGCCTCAATTATAAAGATGGGCTGGCAGTTACAGGTCTTGGTAAAATTATCCGTGATTATCCAATGGTTCCCGGAGTCGATCTAGCAGGAACTGTGGAAGAATCTACTTCTCCTTTGTTTAAACCTGGCGATCAAGTTTTATTAACAGGGTGGGGGATTGGTGAACGTCACTGGGGTGGGTATGCCGAATTAGCCCGAGTTAAAGCCGAGTGGCTTGTTCCTTTGCCAAAAGGCCTTACTCTTAAACAAGCTATGGGGATTGGCACGGCCGGCTTTACCGCCATGCAATGTGTGATGGCACTTGAAGCTCACGGACTTAAGCCTGCTTCCGGTGAGGTGGTTGTTACTGGTGCTTCCGGTGGCGTAGGGGGTATTGCCATAGTGATTTTGGCGAAACTTGGATATCACGTAGTAGCATCAACTGGCCGAATCGAAACCCATGGATATCTTAAAGAACTAGGCGCAAAGCAAATTATCGATCGAAAAGTTTTAGCTACGCCATCCGATAAACCATTGGAATCTAAACATTGGGCGGGCGCCATTGATACCGTGGGAGGAGAAACGCTTGCAGCATTACTGCGTAGCTTGGATTATGGCGCTAGTGTTGCAGCATGCGGTCTTGCCGGAGGTAACACCCTAAATACAACTGTTTATCCGTTTATCTTACGCAACATCAGTCTTTTGGGGATTAATTC
>CAZNSF010000246.1:0-2943 GCA_964575565.1 uncultured Verrucomicrobiota bacterium
TTCATTTTCTGGGAGTTTCTTCTGAACGCTTGCACTTCGTCAGCCGTTGCGTCGATTTTCTGTTGTTTGACAAAACGATCAATGACAGGACCGCCGAAGGCCTTCATGATCCGGCCCATTAGATTCCATTGATGTTTATCCCGAGCATCGAACTGAACAGCCGTATCAATCGGCTCCGTCAAGCCGATGGCATTCGCAGTGACAGCCTTCCCATACGTGCTACCGACAATGCGACTCTCTTTATCTTTAGTTTGTACGGAAGAAGTTTGCTTTTGAGGTTCGCGAGCATCCTTTAATATTTGTTTGGCATGACTAGTCTGAATAATAGCAGTTTTATTATCTGCTATAGCTTGATAAGCTGTGATACTTACACTGGCTCCAATACTCGTTGTTACTAGTGATACGATTGCAGCTGTTTTTAATTTTTCGATCATTAAGGTTTTCATAATTCCTTGGGTAAGTGTGGCTACTTGGGAAGAGATGATTCCTGCGCCAGCTACGTTTTTTGCGGTAATGCTTGTTACTACCGCTTTAAGAGTTAAGGTTGCTAATACAGTTGGCACAGCAGCCGATGCGTTTTGAGATAAGAGACTGCCAATCGTAACTACCGAAACAGTTGTCCCTCGACGAACTAAACGTTTGCGGAGCATCTCCCGTGCGCGGCTCACGCGCATGGCAACAGTGCCGAAACTTAACCCAAGTAATTTGGCAACTTCCTCTAAAGTACGTTCTTCTAAGTGATGCAGAACAATTGGCAAACGATACTTTTCCGGTAACGCTGCTAGTTCATCATCAAGGAGTTGTTGTAATTCATGCGGTTCATTGCTGCTTTGGGTAGTGATTTCTTTGGTCATAGTAGCGGCCTCTTCTTCTCGGGTTTTTCGAAGCACAGCGGATCGCCTAGCGCTGATGGATACATATTGAGCTACACGATAAAGCCATCCGCCTATGGATGGTTCTCTACGAAGAGTCTTGGCTTTTTTATGAAGAGCCAAAAAAACGGTTTGCGCGGCATCTTTGGCATCATGCTCATTTTCTGTTGTTCGTAGGCAAACGCCTAGAACCATGGCAAGATGACGTTGGACGAGTTCTTCGAACGAGGGTTCATTGCCTGTTTGGAGGTATTCATCCAACAGTTGGCCATCAGTCTTAACCCAACTCTTTAACTGTAATTCCATAGAAGCGATCACTGATTTTCCTTCTTTATCTTACTACCGTTTGTCGACCACGAAACTTAACAAAAATTTAACATTAATATGAGAAACAGCAAGGGTAGGGGAGATAATCTCGGAAAAAGTATTCAACCCGCTAAACACACTAAAAACCGCTAAAAGGCAAAGACTTAGAAAAAGTTGCTAGATCACCTTTCAGGTGAAGTTTATATTTTTTTGTGACTCATTCTTATTCACCACCCTCTGTAGGGTGGTTTCGTGTCCTTTGGCGTGTTTCGAGGGATCAACTGCAGAATCTAGGATGAGAGCTTTCCGGTGTGCCTAAGACAATTTTAGAATTTTTCGCGTATTTAGCGGGCAACAGCCTATTACGACTTCCCATTTTTATCAGCGCAAGCTTTCTCAAATTCATCTCTGAATTTAGCAATAAAACTTTGGACTGGCCAAGCCGTGGCTTCGCCAAAAGCGCAAATAGTGCGGCCTGCAATGTTATCAGCAATATTTACTAGGAGATCGACATCCGTAGGTCGTCCCTTTCCACTACTGATACGATCGGTAACTTTTTGAAGCCAAAGAGATCCTTCGCGGCATGGGGTGCATTGGCCGCAACTTTCATGGGCATAGAAAGCGTTGATATTATTTAAGGCTTTTACAAGGTCAGTCGTTTCATCCATCACAATGATGGCGCCGGAACCGCTCATGGTCCCTGCAGCCATCAGGCTATCGAAATCGTAGGGGATATCTAAGATATCCATTTCCTTTTCTATCATTGTGCCATCGGGTTGTTTTTGTTTGAGCTTAATTTTTTCGCCCATTTTAAGAACTTTGGCGGAACTACCGCCAGGGATAATCGCCTTGATTTTTTTACCGCCGCGCACGCCGCCACAGAGGTCGTTAATGATTTGGCCGATCGTCCACGCGCCATTTTCAATTTCGTAGTATCCAGGTTTGTTAATATGGCCGGAAACACACACGATGCGTGTGCCGGTATTATTGGGGCGACCGATTTTTGCGTATTCAACACCCCCCATTCGCAGAATGTGCACAATATTACAGAGGGTTTCTACATTGTTAACAATCGTTGGGCATTGGTAAAGGCCTAGCACGGCTGGGAAGTAGGGGGGTTTAATACGTGGGTAAGCGCGTTTACCTTCGAGTGATTCGATCATCCCCGTTTCTTCTCCACAGATATAGGCGCCTGCACCGCGATGAATATAGATTTCTAGTGAATAATCTGTGCCAAGAATATTTTTACCTAGGAATTTATTTTTTCGAGCTTCATCCAATGCTTTTTGTAGAATTTTAGTGCCCTGTGGAAATTCACCGCGTATATAAATGTAAGCCAATTTTGCTCTTACAGCATAACAAGAAATAATCATCCCTTCTAAAAGTTGATGAGGGTCTTTGTGGATGATTTGGCGATCTTTAAAAGTACCAGGCTCGGATTCATCTGCATTGCAGATAAGGTAAATAGGCTTTTTTTCATCTGGACGAATAAACCCCCATTTTGCGCCACAAGAAAATCCAGCGCCGCCACGGCCTCGAAGTTGAGAGACTTTTACTTCGTTGACGATATCAAGCGGTTTTAATCCAAAAGCTTTTTTAAGCGAGGCATAACCGTCATGCTTTAAATAACAACTGATATCTGGGGTATAACCTGGTTGATCGAGGTTAGCTAAAAGAATGCGACGTTCGATTGCTCGGAGTTCAGGCATAGCAAAAGAACAAAGTAAGTTTATCTTGGACTGCCCTTTGATAGTCCATGAGTGGA
>CAZNSF010000247.1:0-5467 GCA_964575565.1 uncultured Verrucomicrobiota bacterium
TGCAAAGATTGATTACTGGTTGAAAGAGTAGTGTTTGCACCTACCACAAAATTTCCAAAACCATTTCCATCAGAATCCGCATTGCCTGTAAAACCACCAACATCCGTCGTGGTTACACCGGTGTTAATATTAATGTGACGGGCTGCATTAACAGCCAAAGCTTTAAAAGTCGATGCTGTGGTTGCAAAGGTCACATCTTTACTTGCACCCGTGGCATTTAAAGTAACTGTTCCGGTGATATTCTGACTATTGGCAGCAGTAATCCCATCTACTGTAATACTATCATTCGTAGCATTTCCGATCGTCAAACCCGTGGAAGTAATACCTTGAAGTTCTGCTCCGCTAATGGTCATACCGCCAGCAGTATTTCCAAGACCGATCGTTTGAAGGTTTGAGGAAAGGATGGTTGTGGATCCCGTTCCGCTCTTTAAAGTGCCTGCCCCAACAATACTAAAGTCATCTGCAGTAATCGTAATATTCCCATTTTTTGTATCTACCGTTGAGACATTTGATACAATAAAAGTCCCCGTACCATTTCCATCAGAATCCGCATTAAAGATCAAATCTAGAGGACGACTTGTATCGTCGCTAGTAATAGAACCCAATAAAGTAAGATTCCTATGCGCATTCATTGTCAACGACACCGTTCCGGCGCCTGCTGTACGTTGAATATTTACTCCTAGTGATAGAGCAAGATCACCGTTTTGACTATTCGCCCCACCAGTGCCGGTTGAAACAGCCACACTAGTCCCCGCATTCAGGGCATTATTAATAAGATTAACACCAAGCTGTGCATTATCATTTGTTGTTACAAACGGTGTAGCTGCGTTGATATTTACATTTCCAGCGCCTGCAACAATGGTCAAATTATTTGGATCGATCAACCAACTGCCCCCTTGTCCTAAAGGCGCTGTTACATCCGGTGTATTAAGGATTTCGAAGTAAGATTTGCCAGATGTCTCGACAAATCCGCCATTGCCACCCAGCAAACCTCCACGTGATATTACCTGACCATAGATTTGGGCTGCATTTTCAGCAAAGAGAATAGCCGTGCCACCGTTTCCGGAAGTGATGGCGCTTGCATTCACAACGGCATCTGGCGATATCCATAAATCCGTTGCATTTGGCAATGGGCCTTGTCCTTGTTGATTACCACCCAAGTAAACATTTCCCCCGCCAACATCACCCGATACATTCACCTTAGCCTGGTCGAGTAATCCCACTTGTGTTCCAAGCATCCGAATTTCACCGCCTTTAGAGCCGGCTACAGCGCCTGATGCATCCAGCGTTCCGGAATTGAGCACGGTGCTATTTGCGCCACCATTAAGTTCGATCGTACCACCATCTCCGTTAAAATTCTGCGCTGCAATTTCACCGCTATTATCAATATTCCCACTGCTTGTCATCAACCAAACTTCGCCATTTTTGTTCACAGTACCTGTCGCACGTATGAGCCCATTATTATTAATTGCCAACCCATAAACATTACCCGAGGCCTTTAGTTCGGCTCGCGCTGCTATAATCAAACCACCATTACTAATACCAGCAGTTAATTGCTGACTACTTATAGCCGTTGGCTTTATAAAAATACGTTCATCACCCGTCGATTTTAAGAGTACTTCATTACCAGCAACCAACCCAACTACACCATCTGCAGCTTGGATAGTTCCAGAGTTTTCCACCTTATTAGCAATCAAAACCACATTTCCACCTAAGGCATGGATAGAACCGAAATTTTGAATGGCCGCAACAGAAGTCCCCATAAAATTCAAATCACCGCCAGCCATAAAGTCGGCATCATTTACATCTAGTGTAGAAGCGATGAATGATGCTGTATCGATGCGTGCTCCACCTCCCACAAGGATCCCATTTGGGTTAATGAGATAAACTTGTCCATTTGCCTCGAGCGTTCCTAAGATCGAAGAAGGATTACCGGAAATCACGCGGTTAAGAACTGCTGAAGTCGAATTTGGTTGGATAAACTTCGTGAGCTCACCTGATCCAATGGAAAAATCTTGCCAATTGATAATCGCACGGTCGCTCGTGGTAATCTTTAAAGTATTACCATCACTCGAGAAATCGGCTGAACCATTAATAACTTGTCCCCCAAAAGGATTGGCATAAAGTGGCAATGTAAAAACCACCGTAGCCATCCAGGCTACCGCAATTTGTTGTATCAAATTTAAATATTTTAGTTTCAACCGCATAAATCTTTAAGGCTACCAACCCTTATTTACTTTCACTAAAGCCAACCATTTTGGCCAATGTGTTTGTAAACACAAGTTTTATTTTCTCTCCATCCCCACTTCTAGATTCCTAAAAAGTTAGGTGAAGTTTTATAAGGCCTCTGCCGCCAGAGGGGATGGCTTCTTTTGAATTTTTACCATCCTTTTTATAGTAGGACTTTCCCCGATAAAAGCAGGGAGGCAGAGTAAACCCATCAGCTTACCCTAAAATCCCCTCTCTCTATACTATGGCTAAAACTAAGCAATTTGTGACATTTTTTTTAGCCTTTTTTTGACACCCAGCCCTAAACCGTACCATAACCGCTCGCTTTTAGGTCATTCTCAAGGAATCTCTGAGTTTTTAGGAGGAGGTTCCATAGGAGAAGCCGGAGAAAGAGAAGAGGGAGACTTCAGTGGTTTTAAAAGAGGCATTTTAACAACCTCAAGACCACCATGATTGTATTCGATCACATAACCTTCGCGAATAAGCCAATATAGATCTTGGAGAATCAAAGAGGATGTAGGAGCACATTCAGAAGTAGATGTCTTTGTTATTTCATTTGAAGATACAGAAGGGGTTAATGGAGGAGAAATCGCTTCAAGAACTTTTTTGCGGTCATACCCTGGGTTAGCTTTAATAAAAGCAAGGATATCGCAAATAATCTTAGAAACATTCAAGGTATCAGCAACAAGGGGCTTTGGATGAACCAAAGACACAAATAGCATTCCTTTCTTTCCCCTAAAAACTTGTAATCCCATTTTCAAAAAACTCTTTCGTAATTGATTGGAAAAATTTCTTGGGAAACGTCTTTCACTTTCCCATACGCTGCGAATTTCGGCAACTAAAGTAGAATCATCTAACTTGTGGAGGATGTCGCTGCTCATAGTAAATTCCGGACTTTGCCGCGTCGCTTTTTCGAAATGAGTCTGACGAAAATGACGTTCAACTTCTTCCATTGAACTCAAAACTTTAGGCTCTGAAACTTGAAGGCATATGTAGGTAGTTTTTTGTGAAGCTCCTTCTTGCCATTTTTTGATAGCCTCTGGATCCCGTACTGTAATCATGCTTTGTTTGAAACGCTCAAAAGAAAGATGCCGAAATTCCATTTTGTACAAGCGCATTAAATTTTCTTGGTACGCATGATGATTAACCGGACCGAGGATCGCACCATTTAGTTGACAGCGTACTACTGAAGAAAAACTTCCCTTAGGAGTCTCTACGGACTCCTGTTTTTTTTGATAAAAAAGGTCCTGATGCTCCTTAAAAATATGCGCTAGAATTCTTGTTTCATTGAGCGCGATGCTTTCACACATTTTGCATTGATAAAGCGGCTTAGGAATTTTGTCTTCGCCTGTTGGATAAGATTGTAGATCCGCTAAATATCTTTCGGGCTTTTCCAAAAACATTCTTGCAAGGCCGAATAGCGGATAAGCGCGAATAGAGGTTCTTATTTGTTCAACAACGGACTGGAGAGCGTTTGATTCTGGAAGAAATAATATTTTTATGTTCGCCAGCGATGAAGTAGCGGAAGTCTCTGGTCTATAAGAAGTTCTGGTTTGTCGGTTTTTCTCTTGGAGATGTTGTCTATGAGGAATGCGTTCGCGGTTAGAATGACCAGTTTTACGAGGAGATTTTTCAGGCGCGATCGATGGGCGTTTGAACGAAGTCTCCTTTGCCCAATCAGGAAGAAGCTCTAAGTTGATTAATGAAATAGGTGTGGAGCTCATTAAAAATATGGTTGTGCAAGGCACTATTTACCAGGAAGATAAGGATCAAAAGCATCAAGTGCTAAAGAAACTCCCTTAAAGATTGAGTTTGATAAAAATTTCTTAAAATAGGATTACATTAAATTCTATGTTTCTTCAAATAAGCAACCTACTTTTAGCCCAAAAACTTGGCGAGATCCCTTACGAAACTTTCTCGCAAGTTTTTTCAAATAATCTTTTATTGGTTGTTCCTTTAGATGAAGTGGTCATTTTAGTGGTTTTGGTTAACATTTTTGCGCTTTTCAGAAAACCGAGACTTATCTTAGCAGTAAGTTATATCTTCTGTCTTAAATGGGTATTTTGGTTAAACTATACGGAATTATTAAAACAATCGAATGCTGTCGCCAAAGCTAGTAGCTACGTCCTTATTTTTTGCGGTATTTTAACCCTCATCTTTTTTTGTATGGATCGTTTTCAGGAAAAGGGTTGAGATGGTTAAAGCGAAAGGACCTGTCGGATAGCTTCTAACGTATGTTGCATAGCACCTTGCTTGTTCTGTACTAACAGAGCCGCTTTTTTGCTTAAAAGCAACCCAGCTTCTGGATGATCTAGAAGAAAAGCCACTTCTTTTTCAAGTTCATTGGCATTTTGTACCTGTACGGCGGCCTTTGCCTGAAGAAAATCATTTGCGATCGATAAAAAATTTTCCATGTGCGGCCCAAAAATTACAGGCTTCCCATATGCTGCCGGCTCGATGATATTCTGACCGCCATGGCCTACCAAGCTTTTACCCATAAAAATAAAGTGCGCCAGTTCATAAAGGTATTTTAGTTCACCCGTTGTATCGAGTAAAAGTACATCCAAATCGCCAGAATAATCTTTGCTGACATGAGAGCGGCGAGCATAAAGAATTTTTTGTTGATCTAAAAGTTTCTCGATTTCGCCAGCGCGTTCCGCATGGCGCGGAGCAATGGCTAAAGCTAATTCAGGATGTTTTTGGCGCAAACGCATAAAAATATTGATTACAGTTTCTTCTTCTCCCAGATGGGTGCTTCCTGCTACCCAAAGAGGACGTTTGTTAAATATCGAAAGATCAGCTAATAAGCGCGACCGTGTTTTTGCATCTATTGCCAGTGCAGTATCATACTTTAAACTTCCTATTACCTTGAGAACATCTTGTGAAAAACCTAATTTAACAAATCGTTCTCGATCCTGATCCGATTGAAGGGTTACCAGTCGAAAAGCCTGGAATGCTTTGGCGAAAACCCGTTTAAAATAATAATAACGTGGATAGGTGCGATTGGAAAGCCGAGCATTGATAAGAATCGCAGGAATCTCTTGTTCTCTGCAAAAACGCAAATGGTTCGGCCATAACTCTGCTTCGATAAGAATAAATGCCTTCGGGGAAATAAGTCTATGGATCTTTCCAAAGCAAAAACGGCTATCAAGCGGATAATAAAAAAGAGGTATTTTAGAAGGAAGTTTCTGTAGAGCAAGAGCATGACCTGTTGATGTGGTTGTTGAAAGAGCAATGG
>CAZNSF010000248.1:0-2692 GCA_964575565.1 uncultured Verrucomicrobiota bacterium
CCATGAACATGCGACACAACCCGGAGCCCCTTGAAAGCATTCAATCTGATTATGTTTGTTTTCAATAAAGATACCGATATCGGTTATAAAAAATTTTCAAGCGCCGTGCTGACGCAATAAATCGGCAATTTGCTCAAAAAGCTTTTGCGCTTTTTTATTTTTACCTTCTAGCGCGCGCCGCTCGGCAATCGCTAGAGCGGTCTCGTCTTTTGATGTTTTAAAATGAACATCTGCACCACGACTTAAAAGAATCGTAATAATATCTAGATCGATGAAATGAGAGGGTAATTCCAAAAAAGCCCACATTAATGCAGAATGGCCATTATAATCTTGTAAATTGATATCGGCTTTCTTTTCTAAGAGAGCGGTAATAACTTCAGGCTGTCCACTGCGAGCAGCAAACATAAGAGGGGCCATGCCCCATTTATCAACAGAGTTCACTTCGCCATCGTGCTCGAGCATGATCTTTATAAGATCCAAGCTGCGGGTGAGCCGTGTGGTAGCTGGCCCCCAAAGATCTAGGCAACAAAGAGCTAGAGGCGTTCTGCCATCTTCATCGGTAAGATTCGTATCGGCACAATGCGAAATGAGTAAGTTACAGACCTGGATTGTTCTAAGATTGCGCCCTGTTTCCGCATCTCGATTTTCACCGCCACCAGTGACTGCGCCTGTCCAAGTACGCTTGATTGCCCACATGAGTGGTGTGAGACCTTCGAATCGTCCATTGACAATACTTTTATCACAATTCTTATCTGCAAGAATTGCTGTAACGCCAGACACATTACCGCTTTTTGCAGCCTTGGAAAGAGCTTGAATCATTGCTTTCTTTTGAGCTATTTTGTCGACTTCGTTATTGCTCGCAAAAGCCGAATTTATGAGGAGAAGAATCAATGCAGCATTCATACCAACCATAAACCCAAAACGGTAAAGTGCCTTCATAGAGACCTTTCTGTTTGATTTTTTATTAGTGAAGCCTCCGTTTTTCGGAAGCAGTAATTGCTTAATATACTAACAACGCTCATAGAATAAAGTTTCGTTAATTTTTATGAACAAATGATTTAATCTAATGGATTTACTACCCTCCCCATAAAAAGAATGCTGCCAGACTTATTATCACGAATCATAAAAAGAAAAGGATGATCGGCACGAAATATAATTTGCTTCGGCTTTGCTCTGATTGGGCCAGGTCGCGCTCCCATGATCACCGCGGTCGCAGCGGCAGCTTCGGTTCCTTTTTCGTTTACTTCCACAAAAGCTTTATGAATCACCGCAGAAATATAAAGCCCTACTTCTGGATCACCACCATGAAGATCGCTAGGAAACTTAACCATTTTACTAAAATCAGCCATTTTGCCATCATCACGAATATCTCCATCAAAAGCACGAGGCATACCCTTAGCTGAAAGGGTTTCTTTAAGACTAAAATCTTTTTCGACCTTAAATTTAGGAATATAGACTTCCACCTTTTCAGAAACAAATTTCGACGACCATTTTGATAGATTCTCTTCGGACAATGATTTTTCAAGTTCACCCAACCCATCTATTTGCTTCGGCAGAAAAATGACCATAGATAATTCTTTGCCAATATAAGGGAGATCAAGCGCCTGAAAGTCTTCCTCCTCGATATATTTGAATTCGTCCTCTTGGTACATCAGAGGAACCTTTACTTTCTGATCTGGCGTAACCATAAAAATCGCATCTCTAGTTAGGCCTTTCTTAAACTGATTTTCCCAATCTCCTTTAAAATAAATGGCATTAACCAAAACAAGACGGGTTAACTCATTCAGTATGCCTGGCTGAAGCAGATCTTTAATTTTATCACGAGTTTCTTTTTCAACCCATCCATTGATCACTTGACGCTCCTTTTCAAAATCTGTCTTAAAATCTGCTTCGTGCAATCCAGCGCCATAGTTCGTTTCGAGCAATTTCAAGAAATCCGGTAGAAATTTATAGCCTTTCTGACCCCATAATGAGTTGGCCACACTTAATTGATAGCCATGGGACGATTTCCCATCGCCATTCAACTCCTTATTTAAAGAGGCAATGGCAGGATGCAACCGTGCTTCGTCTACGGTAAAGTGTAGAGTCTTTGCCATTTGTTCGGCTGTTTCGCCGCGCGCACCGCCATAAGTCATGGCCAAGGCAGTAGAAATACTAAAAGGCGAAAAGAAAAGATTACCCTTTTCATCTTTCAATTTTGCATAAAGACCAAAGGCGAATTCGTTATTCCCTTTTGCTACTTCGGCAATGTCCGTTGGTTTTTCTAAGCTTCGTGTTTCTCCTATTAATGCAAGAGATGTAAATCCTCCTAAAAGTGTGACTGATAATGATAAGATTAGCTTTTTCATACTTATTAGACGGCTTATCTGTGAAAATACTTCCGGGAATATAATGTTTTTCGTGTATTTCAATTAGGCTATTGCGATTGGTAAAGTGTCCATTCTAGTTCAAGATTCAAACGAAGACGTTTTACTCTTAATTTGGCGTAGTTTCCTTCCGATGTTAGAAGAGCTAGAATAGCACCATCACTAAGTTCCCCATCCTTTTCCGTAATTTGTCGACTAGTGAACTTGAGTTTTTGAAGATCAGAAAAAGTAATAGATTCATAGGTTTTATCTTTCATAAGCTCCAGCCTTGCTTTTATTGGCGCTGTTGACCAAGCCTCTATAGCTCGTCCGGTAGCAGCAAGCTT
>CAZNSF010000249.1:0-5997 GCA_964575565.1 uncultured Verrucomicrobiota bacterium
TTATAGGATGAATCCCCACATTTTAACTCTAAGCAAAAAGTTAGCTACTCAAGCAGTTAAGGCACGAAGGGATATTCATCAGTATCCTGAACTCGGTTACACGGAACTTCGCACAGCTAGCAAAGCAGCCCGTCGACTTAAAAACCTAGGTTACGAAGTGAAAGTCGGCCGACAAGTGATGACAGCCAATGACCGCTACGGTCTGCCTTCTCAAGAAGAGTTGGATCAACATTATACGCGAGCCAAAAAGGAAGGCGCTGATCCTAAATATTTGGAACAAGTAAAAAATGGGTTCACGGCCGTAGTAGGTATTCTTAAAAATGGCAAAGGGCCTACCATTGCCATTCGGATGGATATGGATGCGCTGCCTATCTTAGAATCTAATGCTCGAACCCATTTCCCAGCCAAAGAAGGATTTCGCAGTCGTCACGAAGGTTGCATGCATGCTTGCGGCCACGATGCACACACAGCAACTGGTCTGGCTCTTGCTGAAGCTCTTATCGCGCTTAAAAAAGAAATCAAGGGCACGATCAAACTCATTTTTCAACCGGCAGAAGAAGGCGGTCGAGGAGCGCTGCCGATGGTAAAAGCTGGTGTAGTAGATGATGTCGATTATTTCATCGCTTTTCATTATGGGTTAAGAATGCCATCGGGGATGGTTTACCCAAGGATCGATGGATATTTGGCGAGCACCAAATTAGATATAGTTTTTGAAGGCGCTGCTGCGCACGCCGCAGTTGATCCCGAAATGGGGCGTAATGCATTATTAGGCGCAGCCCAAGCAGCGATGGGTCTTTATGCTATTTCTCGTCATGGCAAAGGTCCTTCGCGGATTAATGTAGGTGTTTTACAAGCCGGCAGCGGCCGAAATATTATTCCTGAACGCGCCTCGATGATGATCGAAACACGCGGTGAGACAGCCGAGATTAATGCCTATATCGAAAAACGCGCGCGCGCGGTAATTAAAGGCGCTGCCTATGCCCACGACTTAAAAGTAAAAATTATTCCTACCGGAAGCACCACAACAGCTAACTGCGATGCTTCATTAGTTAAAATGGTAGCGGAAGCTGCTAGCAAAGTTCCGGGTATCAAGGTAGTTCACGAAACTCTTGAGGCTTCTGGGAGTGAAGATGCCACTTATTTTATGCGCCGAGTTCAGCAGCGAGGAGGAAAGGCTGTTTATATTGGAATCGGTTCAGAAATCCCTTCTGGCCATCACACACCTACTTTTGATATCCAAGAAAAAGATTTTGCAGGCGGAATCGCTATTTTAATATCAACGATTCTTAGTTTGGCGAGATAAATGGAGTTTTGCCACTAAAGATCTAATCATGATGCACATCTCTCCCCTCCTTTCCAAGGAGGGGGAGGGGGAGGTAAGCCGAGTCAAAGAAAACCTCCTCTAGCTCCTCCTTGGTAAGGAGGAGAATATTTATTCTACTTCCGTTTCGCTTAAAATCTTCTGGTACATTTGGCGTGCATGTTCATATGCCTGCTTAGCATCTTCTTTTTCAGCAGCACTAATAAACTTTTCTTTCTGCGACCAACATCGATCTACCCCTTTTAGACACCATGTAGCACTGCGCTTGAAAGCGCGAATGGGTTTGCCATCCACAAGAACAAAAATCGGATTGGTATGCGAAGATGGTAAAATGCGTAAAGCCACCCAACTACTGCGCTCAATTCTGATATCAAAAGAAATCTCTTGCAGTTTGCCATTAGCAACAATGTTTTGTTGAGCGACAGGATAACCATTCACAATTATTTCTAGTGGCACCTCTTGTGTTTCGCCCACTCGCGCATATTCAAGATGCCAAGGATGTTGGAAAAACCCTGTTTCTCTGGAACTCCTTAGTATAGCCAATTCAGGTGTCGGGCTTAGTAAGGCTGCAACTTTTGTTTTAAAATGAACGACACCGGCCTTTGCCAATCGCAATTCACTTCCTTTCTCACCCACGTCGATAACTTTTGTGGGATCGTCTACAGATTCTGCTTTAAAATCTATCAAGTGACTTCGCCCTTCGCTGGTATAGGCACGTCCCTGTCGAATTCCCTCGCACCAGTCATCAAAATTTAGTTTCCCATCGAGCTTCACATAAGATCGTCCAACCCCGACTCGTTCACCGCTAATGCATGGGAAATCTGTTTCGCCACTGATCCGTGTACGAAAACCACAGTTAAGAGTATGGTACCAAATATTTAATTCTGCTTCGGGGGTAGTATTCATCGTTGAGATAAAGTCAATAGCCGGTACCAGTTGGTTATCTGGCCCAGGAACTTCGTGGGTTACATCCACAATGTACTCATTAGCGCCAATTCCATCGTAGGGCGGAATTTTATAGTTAGGCAAATTCGTATTATTAATTATTCTTAAACCACTACCGGAATGTGGGAAGCCTGTTACAGCCCCTTGTTTTTTTGCCCACTTCAAGGCGTTAAGACAAAGTGTTGGCCAATGATTTGTAGAACTTCCTCCTGGATAAATCTGGTCTTTTAATCTTAAGAGGCATAAATGCCCTGATCTATGGGATCCAAATCCGGATATTTCGACATCATATCGTAATAAATAAGGGTACTTAGAAAGTTTATCGACATTCCCTGTAAAAAATTGTTTTTGATAATCAAAACAAAATCCCCATGTAAGATTACATCCCACTTTTAAATCTTCACCTACCGTGTGGCGGATGATATCTGCGGCAACCACTCCCTGCGTAGGTTCACTATAATGAGTACAGCCAGCAGCGTGGATATGATGATCACCAGACCACCAACCAAATTTCGATGGATCAATCCATCGCTCAATCTTAAAAGTAGCCGTTTGCGGTTCGTTGCCCATCGTTAAATTCATCGTTTTAACAATGGATTCCGGTCCACGTGAATACTCAATCGTATAAGTTCCTGGTGAGAGTCTTTCTTTTTCGCCATCAGCGCGGTAAACTTGGTATTGAAACAAAAAATCGGGTGCTAGTCGTTTCAATGGCGATGGATAAACACGCCGTTGAAAATCGCGAATTACAAAGGCTGCCGTTGTCGGCGCATCATTCTCATCTGTTACGCGAAAGGTGAGGTCATGCGAAGGTGAAGAATTAAAGAGAATATCTACTTCATTCGCGGTTCCCTGTTCTTTTTCCCCTTGTCCTACATCGAAAACTAATTTTGCCTCTCGCTTGCCAGCATCACGACTATAGAGTTGAAGTAATTGATACTCTATATTAAGTCCGCTTAAAGTTGGTCCGAGCGGGAGTGTCATCGGAGGTTTTGGGGGAGAAGCTTTGAGCGATTGACTTGTCGGCAGATTAAAATCGAGCCATCGGTTAGGCACATCACCGGCGGGTGAATTAGGTAAGGGCTGACCTTGAGGGCTTGTTATATTTAGTCTCTCGTTCATGCCTCCTTTATTATGGATTTTAATCAAAAACTGGCGCCACCCTTTCTCGACCAACTCCGGAAGAGCAGGCCCTTTCACCGCTTTCACTCGTAATTCAGAGTCGACACTTAATCCAATAAGCGCGTAACGATCTAGAGTCTTTTGGATAAACTGACTAGCTTTTGTAGCGTCTGGTTCAGCCATAGCCACTATCAATGCTTGCTGATCTGCTGGGCTTAAGGGTAAACCTGCTTGATCTAATATTTTCTGCAGTTGTTTAATTTGAGCAATAAAAGGTTGGATTTCAACATTTTCGACCATAGGCAAAGGTAATGATGGTTGCACTGATAGTTCGGAAGGCTCTTGCCCAAAAATAACGGTATTTTCTAAATTCCAGAGGTAAATGCTCCCAAAAAGGAGACTAGACCATAAATGAGAGATTTTCATGAAAGTTTTCTATAATAATTTTTAAAATGCGTAACCGACTCTGATCAGCCGATGATATAGCAAGAAAAGGTAACGGATGATTCTCTTAAGCAAGATTACTCAATCTCGCATTCACTTAAAATCTTCTGGTACACTTGGCGCGCATGTTCATATGCCTGCTTAGCATCTTCTTTTTCAGCAGCACTAATAAATTTTTCTTTCTGCGACCAGCATTGATCAACGCCTTTTAAGCACCAATCTGCACTGCGTTTCGAAGCACGAATGGGTTTGCCATCCACAAGAACAAAAATCGGATTGGTGTGTGAAGATGCTAAAATACGCAGAGCCACCCAACTGCTACGCTCAATCTTTACATCAAACGAAATATCTTGGAGTTTTCCATCCGCAACGATATCCTGTTTAGCAACTGGATAACCATTCACAATGACTTCGACTGGCACTTGGCGCGTTTCCCCAATACGAGCGCGTTCAATGTGCCAAAAATAGGGTCTTTTATCGTACGAACTGTTTTTAATCATCAAATTAGGTGTTTCATTTAATAAAGCCGCGACTTTTGCCGTAAGATGTATTGTATCGGCTTTCGCTAAGCGCAATTCACTTCCTTTTTCACCTAATGCAACGATCTCTTTAGGAGTAGATGAAGGGGCAACCTGAAACTCCATGAGATGACTCCTGCCATCACCCACATAATTGCGTCCCTTTTGGATTCCTTCGCACCACTCGTCGAAATCTAGTTTTCCATCAAGCTTTACATAGGAACGTCCCAATCCTACTCGTTCGCCAAAGATGCACGGAAAATCAGTTTCGCCGCTCACACGTGTGCGAAAACCACAGTTCAGAGTTTGATACCACATATTAAGTTCCCACACATAGGGGGTATCGGCCAGCGACATAAAATCGACTGCAGGAACAAGTTTGCCATCAGGCCCAGGAATTTCGTGGGTTACATCCACAATATATTCATTAGCACCAATATCATCAAAGGGTGGAATCTTATAGTTAGGCAGTTCCGCTGTATCTACTTTTAAGCCCCAACCCGAGTGGGCAGGACCTCCTATAGCGCCTTGTTTTTTTGCCCATTTCAAGGTGTTAAGACAAAGTGTTGGCCAATGATTTGTAGAACTTCCTCCAGGATAAAGCTGTTCTTTTAATCTTAAGAGGCAAAGATGTCCCGACTTGTGCGATCCAAATCCTGATACCTCAATATCATACCGCAATAAATAAGGATATTGCGAAATTTTATCGACGGCACCGGTAAAAAATTTCTTCTGATAATCAAAACAAGGGCCCCATGTTAGGTTACAGCCAACTTTAAGATCCTCGCCTGTCGTATGGCGTATCATATCTCCGGGTTCTACACCTTCCGTTGGATTTTGATAATGCGCGCAACCCGCAGCGTGGATATGATGATCACCCGACCACCAGCCGAGTTTGGATGGATCAACCCAACGCGCAATCTTGAAAGTAGCCGTTTGCGGTTCGTTGCTCATCGTTAAATTTATAGTTTTAGCAATCGATTCTGGTCCGCGTGAATAATTGATCGTATAAGTTCCCGGAGGGAGCTTTTCTTTTTCGCCATCGGCTCGGTAAACTTGGTTTTGAAACAAAAAGTCTGGTGCAAGCCGTTTGGTTGGCGAAGGATAAATGCGCCGCTGCGAATCTCGAATTACAAAGGCCGCCAAAGTGGGTTTATCATTTTCATCGAGGACACGGAAGGTAAGATCTTGAGAAGGTAAACAATCGAAAAGAATATCGGTCTCATTTCGAAAACCAAGATCTTGGGTTCCCTGGCCTACATCAAAGGCTAATTTCGCTTCTCGTTTACCAGTATCACGGCTATAAAGTTGCAAGAGTTGATATTCTAAACTAAGTCCGCTTAAAATGGGGCCTTCTGGTTTTTTCCTCGAAAGTCTAGATGGGTTTTTAAGAACTTCGTTTGTCACAAGACTATAATCAAGCCAACGATCGCGGAGTTCATTCGGTGGAGAGGAATGTAGAGGCAATGCCTGCGGGCTAGTCATGGTCAACGCTGCTGTAACCCCAGCTTCATTATGAATCCTGATTAAAAATTGGCGCCATCCTTTTTCAACTAGCTCTGATTTTGCAGCTCCCCGAGCTACTTTCACACGCGATTCCGGATTGATATTCACGCCCACAAGACAATAAGGATCAAGAATTTTTTG
>CAZNSF010000250.1:0-5775 GCA_964575565.1 uncultured Verrucomicrobiota bacterium
CCGAGTTACTACGATTCTTCCGAATGGCACAATCGCATCGAGTTATCAAAACAGCAACTCATTAGTTTTACCCCTTTTCAGAGGCTAACCCAATCTTTCAAGGAGGCTTCCCTTACGTTCGTCATTGTACTTGTTGTAAGCTTCATTTTCAGTTTGTTCATGGTCCTCATTTGGGAATTTATCTTAAATCGGATTCGTGAAGTTTCTGATGCTGTTCGGGGGCGTTAACTTTTATTCATTTTTATGGCACATCGTACATTGAATTAAAGTTAGGCTAATTATGGGTGAAAATATCAAAAAATGGTTTATAGCAAATAGACTTATAATTTACCTTTGCTGTGCCCCTATGGGGGCGATGTGCATCGCAGTTAGTCTTGAAGACCATTTTCCATTGATGAATAGATGGTCAAACTTCGCTATGGGATATCTCGTCCTTCTTGCGATTTTTCTAAGCTTTTTTACCGTAAGCCTCATAGGAGAGCTATTGTTAGGACAGGTTACCACAAGGAGTATTATATCAAACCTTTCAGAGGTTTTTTTGGCTATCCCGGCATTCGCTTTGGGAGCGGTTTTTTACATTGCCATCATTGCAGTCATTGCAGTCATTCTTCTAACTATATTACAGATTATGATGAAACTTTTTACTTGGGCATGGGCGTGAAATTTTTCAATCTTCCTCTATAGGTTCGTTAGCTAATCTTTCCACATCAATTTGACTTACATCGATAAGTTTATTCTCAATAGCTCCCGCATCCTCTCTAGCTAATGAAAATTTTGGGTTGAATATTAATCGCCTTCCCACTAAAGGTATTATATCCATAGCATGAAAATACCAATACATACTCTTTTGGAAGAGAAATTTGGGATAGGAAAAACTACTAGCAAAGAGGAATTGATGAAATTAGTAGCTTTATTAAGACAAAATCCAGATCAAGAAGTTATCTTTAAAGAGAAAAAGCCAAGCCCGCCGACTTCTAAAAAACAAGAAAATTAAGAGGGAATATGTTTCAACATACAGACCCGATTATCATTAAATTTGCTGAAAGAAACCGTCGTTTGGAAAGGGATAATCCTCACAGAGATTGGAAATATAATTTATCTCCAGAACAGATAGCCAGAATTGAGGATTGGCGAAAAGAGAGCATTAAAAATGGAACAGATTTAGAGAGCGTCTTAAAAAGAAATTCTATATCTTCTGGAAATCTAACCAATTAGCTATCTATGGGCTCGCAAACAACAAAACAAAATACTTCAAAGACTACACCCTCCAAAAAGATAGTTCTTATCTCTATCAAGGGAAAGACTAAAGAGGAATTTATTAAAGAAGCAATCAGACTTCACAAAGAAGCAGGGTTTCTCAAGAAGTAACAATCAGCTATAATTTCTATAATATGAGAATACCTATTAACTCGATTTTAGAGGAGCTTTTGGGAGTCAGCCAAATTTCTTCAAAAGAACAGCTATTGGAATTGGCAAGAAGATTAGATGAATTGCCACCTGATACGGTTATCATAGATGCTGATAAATTAGAAGCTGCCGCTAAGTCTAAGGGCAAATAATAAAAGATATGTTTGAACACGGTGATCCAATTTTAAAGCGCCATTCAGAGCAGATGAGAGAAATTTACGCAAAATATTCTGATAGAAATTGGAAGACGGGTTATACTCCAGAGCAAATAGCCAGAATTGAAAGATGGAGACAGGAAAAAGTCAGATCGAAAGAAGAAAAAACTAAACTGGCTTAGCATTGTCTTATAAGGTGATTAAATTTGTTGGTAAATGCAGAATGAAGTTTTTCAATCCTCATCTATCGGTTCAGTCGCTAATCTTTCAACGTCGATTTGACTTACATCGATAAGCTTATTCTCAACAGCTTTTTTGATCATGGGAATAGATTTTATTAGCTCCTCCATGTGATTTTCAGAGCTATTAGGAAGATCGGCTTTCTCGAAAGGAAGATAGCCTTTAACCTTACCAAGCAATTCTAATGCCCTTAATTTATTTCCAACACTTGTCCCTTCCGGCCTCTGCATTGCAACCCATAGAATCTCACCAAGCCATTGCTGAAGGTTTATATCAAGCATCTCATTCATTTTTTGCTTCTCCTGGTTTAAGGCCTGTAAAAACTTGGGATTTCCTAGTAATTTCGACCCTTCAGCTTCGGCTGTCGAATGAGAAACATGAGGTTTAGCCTTAATGTAAGCTTGAGTAGCATTTCCACCATTCTGCAGGTATGTAAGTGCAAACACTCTCCACCAGATAGGGATTTTTAATTTATTATTCATGAGGTTCTCCGGTGAATCTTCCGGCTTTTCTAAGAACAAGCTTAGCTATTTTCATCCGAAATCGTTCTGATTCTGTAAGAGGCCTTTTTTTTCTTATGGCTAAAAGACGTTTTATGACTTCAGGAGAAGCTTCTACAGCGGCAGTCAAGTTTTTAGCAATCTCCCTTGCTTGTTCCTTAGTTAAACCTTGTTTTAAACTATGGTTATATATTTCGTCAAAATAGTGGTGCATGGGCTTCCATTAGTAAAAGGCTTGTAATCCTTGAGTTTACTTTTATTTGTTTTATCCTATTTTCCATAAAATATTTACCTTTCTTCGCTTAATTCGCTTTTTTCGCACTACTTACATTGCAGACCATATCTCAGAAGGCCGCCCTCCTGTTTGCACTGGTTTGCTCAATGCAAGTTTGTGTTCTTTCAAAAGACTTAGGGCGCGATCAATTTGATCGGCTTTTTTATGATTTTTAAATATTCCATGAATCTCCGTTAACGACATAGCATTATGTTTTAACATTCTAAGAAGTTCATCTGCTAAGGGGTCACCAAGAAGATTGCCGAAAATGTATGAAACAGATGCTTCACAATAATTCCATAGAGCAAGGGCAGCTTCAAGATGTTGCAGTTTAATAGTGCCAGAACAATCTAAGAGAGCATAAATGCAAGCCAAACGAACAACCTGCGCTTCCGCTCTGGAAGTCATTGCGCCGAACATGCCTGGTTTTCCGTCTGAAAGAGCGGGATAAATTTCGTGCCAATACTTACGCGCTTCCTCGTGGAAGCGAAGCTCCATTCTTTTCTTAGCAAACACGACCGCTTTTGAAAGTTGCTGAATTACAGTTTTAAAATCTACTTTTTCGATTTTGCCTCCTTCCGGAAGACACTTTGATCGATGGACACACAACCATAAAAAACGATTCCCAAGGCCGTTTGCCATTTCAGTTTTATCCAACTCACGTCGGAGTTCATCTTTTGTAATATGTCCGATAATGCTAATGTGAGCCGCCGTTGCCTTTGCAGGGCTATTTTTGGTAAGAGTTTGCAGATTACCGTTATCCCAAGCCTGACGAATCACTGCAGATAGGGTGTTGCCGTCACGTCCCAAAACACGTAGTACCGAAGCAAATTCTCCTTCTAGAGTTAAGAGGCGTTTATCTTCTACTCCGGGATCTTGTTTCCCCCTACGGCTCGTAACAACTGGATCGCGTACCGCCCAAATTAATCCTTCTCCACTAGATAAGCCCGACTGAATCCGATTCGTCGTCCAACTCGAATCAACCTGCTCAAAAATATTAATTACATGTCGAGAACTAGTTCCTTTACGGCCTTTGCTCGTTATACCTGTTAAGACAACAAAAAGATTCAGGTAATGTTTAGTTCCATCGGCTGTATAATAACAAAAGCGACCAATCACATTTCCAACGGCCACCAGTACCTGAATTAAAATAGCAACGGGATCGGCTTCCGTATGAGGATTAATTAAATGAACAACCTCACCAGCAAGCCCATGAAAGGCTTTTTTGTCCATCTGGGGCCATGATCTTTGGTTTACAGGTATGGATTGCGAATTATGCGAATTAAGCGAAGAAAGGGGTGCTGTCGTAGGTATTTCTTCCGTCTCCGCCCATGTTGTTGCTAGTTCTGTGTTCATTTTTTACCTCTCAAAGGTTCTGGGTTAAAAAAATATACTGATTGCCGTTTACCATTGTCACGTAATCCATCCGGCATTCTTACGAATTGTGAACGGTTCCAAGTGGCTTTATCAGCTCCAAGCTGGACTGCATATCGCATGAACCGTTGCAATTTTTCCTCTGGTTGCCCTTGGGCAAAAAACCATCCGTGAAGACTTTTGCTACCTGAGAAAACTGCCATCACTAATGGTGCATGTTTGGCCAGATGATAAAGCAGACAAGCATGCTCATCGATTGAACCTTCATCAAATTCGACAATAAGAAAACATCGTGGCCCCGTATTGTCTAAACTATGTTCAGATTCACCACTACCATCTTTTTTTACCCCACGTACTTTTGACATCGGGCTTGGCACAATCAGTTGATGGTCTGCGAGTTTACCTCTCCACTCTTTACGTCGTTTAGTATTAAATTCACTAGTATTTCGTCCTACGCAGAGTAGTGGATTATTTGGGAAGAGCAGGTCTATGATTTCCTCAGTATGGCTATCATTATCTTCTAAGCGCCAAGGGGAGAGTTCCCACAAATCAGCAAGGCCAATGCCTTCAAAAGTAATGGTCCCTATGAGTTCGTCATTTCGCGCAGGCCATCTTTGCCTCTGATTTAGCCTTAGGACGTGAGTTCCAGGCTGCCATGCATAAGCCTTCGAGTCACGGATAGCGTTGAGGATCTCACGTTGCGAAACATGTCTTCCACATGTTATCGCTACTGACGCCAAAATTGTATAAATGTCTATTTCAGAACGGTGCGGATGCAACGCCTTTGCCATTCTGAAAAGCCAGTTGTGAAATCCCTCGCCACTTCTAGGTGGATTAGCAATCATGTTCTGAACAAAAAGCGGTAACTCATTTGAAGAAATTGACCTCATAATTCACCTTCTTCAATTTTTGGTGCTTGAACAAGTTTTTCTGGAGAACAAGATATTTTAGGAAACTTTTCCCCAACTTCCATCTTGGTATAAGGCTTCCACGCATGCCGCTTCATAAAGGCGTCGATATCGCGTTCATCGACAAAGGCAAGGCGGCCTATACGTGAAACCTTCAAGCCGTGTCGGACAGTCCAATTCCAAATTGTGGTCCGTGAAATTCCAAGTTCTTTTGCCCACTCAGCAAGACGAAGACGTCGAGGTGGTGTTAAAAGTACTTGATCGTATTCGTTTGTGTGCGAAAGTTTAGATGGGTTCTTCTCCATATTTCTGAGTAAGGTAACTCAGAAACTGAAATTACAGCGTGAGTCGTTTTAAGATTTTGACTCACGCTTACTTGCTTCTTCAAGAGGCCAACAAATTCGATCCGATAGGAGTTTTCGACGAGCAGACGGGTCAATATTTGTGTCCTTTATTCTCTTACTTAGTTCTCTATCAAAAAGCTTTTTAACTTCATCCATTACACAATACTCCTTAAAGTTTTTCCACCAAACGGGATCAAAAAATAATTTCAAAGTTCTATCCATCCAAGCGGTCAAATCTTTCCTTTCAGAAAAATGACGCCAAGCAGTTGCAATAGTTTCATGTATCGATGCTAATCGCCCCCACCGATTAGATTGGCTGTGATAATCCATCATCAGTTTGATACACTCCTCTGTCGCATAGTAGTCTGGGAATGCCTTTAAAACTTCTTTTAAAGCGCAATACGAAGTTTCACTAGGAGTTTTTTCTCTTAACATTTTTCCCATACGCACACCAGCTACAGTGATAACTTGAAAGTTATGTACCTTTGTTAAAGCCCCCCACAAATTTTCTCGTAGACCATTAATGTTCTTAGGAGAAAAGCGTGCACAAAACCAAGAGTTATGCCAATGGTT
>CAZNSF010000251.1:0-3787 GCA_964575565.1 uncultured Verrucomicrobiota bacterium
GAAAATGAAAAATATCCTATTGGCCAGATTTCTGGCAAAAGAATAAGGTCGCTGCCTCTGGCCCGCTCCAAAAGGTGGAGCACATAGGCCAAAGTATCTTCTTTATTTTTTTCTTTAAATTCCAGTTGTATGCTTGTAACGAGCATGGTTGATTATTGCTTAGTTTTTCGACACCCTCTAAGGATATGTTGTATGTTGCATATCAAAGTCAAATAGATAAAATTAAAAGGATTATTTATGAGAACGGGAGCTGAATATTTAGAAAGTTTAAAGGATGGCCGAGAGGTCGTTATCGACGGCCAAGTGGTTAAAGATATTACCACCCATCCCGCGTTTGCGGGAGTATGCAAGACCGTTGCTGGGCTTTACGATTTTATGGCCAAAAACCAAAAGGAGATGATGTTTGCTTCTCCTTCGAGCGGAAAACCTGTTTCGTTATGCCACATCATCCCTAAATCGATTGATGATTTAAAAAGACGTCGGCGCGCCCTTACCCTTTCTGCAGAATTTAGCTACGGATTGCTTGGCCGAAGTCCGGAGCATGTGGCCGGTTTTGTGGCTGGCTTTGCGAGCGCACCGGCTTTGTTCGCTAAGAATGGGGAAAAGTACGGCGAAAACGTTAAGCGTTTTCACGAAAAGATTCGAGAGCAACACCTTTATGCAACCTATGCGATTGTTCCACCCCAGGTGGATCGATCAAAAACAGCGCACGAACTATCAGAGTCCCATATTCAAGTTGGGGTGCTTAAAGAAACAAAAGATGGAATTGTTATTCGCGGCTCGCAAATGCTGGGAACGGCTACAGCTATTTCTGATTATCTTTTTTTAAGCTGTATTCCGCCTTTAAAACCAGGGGATGAAGATTATGCCATATCCTTGGTTCTGCCGGTAAATGCACCTGGGTTCAGAATGTACGCTCGCCGAGGTTATGCAGAACAACCGAGTGTCTATGATTATCCATTATCCACACGTTTTGATGAATCGGATTCATTGGCAGTTTTCCGAGATGTTTTTGTGCCATGGGAAAACGTTTTTGTTTACCGGGATGTAGGATTGACTCGAGCCCAATGGTTCGAAACTCCCGCCCATATTCTTGGAAATACTCAAGCGCAGATTCGATTGATTACGAAGGTTAAGTTTTTAGCGGGGATTGCTCGAAAAATCTGTAGTACCAATGGAATTGATAAAATCCCTTCTGTAATGGGTGATTTGGGCGAGCTCGCTTCTTTGGCCGCCGTTGTTGAAGGCATGGTGATTGCTGCAGAAGCTACCGCCACTACGAATGCAAATGGAGTGATGGTTCCTAATCCGCGCTTTTTGTATGGCGCGATGGGACTTCAGGCTCAAATTTATCCGCGCATGATTCAAATTGCTCGGGAATTTGCTGGTGGAGGCGTTTTACAAGTTCCTTCATCGTGTCATGAGTTTCAGAATCCTGATACAGCTGCAGATATTCAGCGTTATATTCGGTCTTCTGGGGTAAAAGCTGAAGATAGAGTAAAACTTTTTAAATTAGCATGGGATATGATCGGCTCTGAATTTGCAGGCCGTCATCAACAATACGAAATGTTTTATGCAGGGGCTCCCTTTGTCGCGAAAAACTATTCCTACATGAATTATAATTACAAAGAAGCGTTGGATCTCGTCGATCAATGTTTAAAAGGGTACAATCTTGAAACTATGATTGATGGTGTAGAGCCACTTAATCAGCCAAAAGATACTTTGGCAGCTATGGTTTAGAGGGATAACTCCCCTAGGTTAACGTCTATCCATGGCAACTCGCATCCGTATATTGCCAGATCTGGTAGCTAACCAAATTGCCGCTGGAGAAGTCATTGAACGCCCTGCCTCTGTTCTTAAGGAGTTAGTAGAAAATGCGATTGATGCCCAGGCTACATCCATCCGAGTCGAAATTCGCGGCGGCGGCAAAAGCCTTATTCAAGTAAATGATAATGGTTATGGTATGGGGCGTGATGACGCTTTGCTTTGCCTAGAACGACATGCCACTAGCAAAATCCGCGATTCCGCGGATATCGGAGCTATCCATACTCTTGGGTTCAGAGGGGAAGCTATTCCGAGTATCGCATCTGTTTCGCGCTTTCGTATTCTTACTCGCGAAGTCGATTCCCAAATAGGTACTGAAGTGGATTTTCATGGCGGTAAACTTTTAGCTGTTAAAGAAGCGGGCTGTGCGGTAGGAACCCAAGTGGAAGTAAGAAATCTTTTTTATAATCTCCCTGCTCGACGCAAGTTTTTACGCTCGGATGCTACCGAGCTCGGCCATTTGCATCATGTATTTTTGCTCCATGCTATTGCCCAACCCAAAATTGCATGGGTTCTTCAACAAGATGGCCGTGTGGTTCATCAATTAACGCCTTCATCTAATCTTGATTCTTCTAAGCCACAATCAGCACTCCTAGAACGTGTTCGTACGCTTCATGGGCCGCAATTAGCTGCCCAACTTTTACCAGTCGATTTTTCACGAAATGGAGTGCAGCTACATGGTTTTGTTGGTAAACCCGGTTTAAGCCGTTCCAACCGCAGTGAACTTTATTGTTTTGTGAATTCACGGCCTGTCGATAGCCGCGCCATTTATTATGGGCTTATCGAAGGTTATCACAATGCCCTCATGCGAGGGCGGTATCCTGTTTGCTTTTTATTTCTCGAAATAGATCACGCTTCAGTTGATGTAAATATTCATCCAGCCAAACGCGAGGTTCGCTTTCGCGAAGACGCCCTTGTGCAAGGGGCTGTCATCGAAGCGGTACGCCGAGCGCTTGGTACACATTATACAGGTACCAGACCAAACGCACCTCTCGAAATGGCTATTAAATCCCCATTTCTCGCGCCTAGAACTTCGTACCCAACACAGAGAACCCAAAATTTACCGCTAACTACTTACCCTTCATCATTTACCACCACTCCATCTTTAGCTGTTCCTTTTCAATCTTCACCCATCACTCCTCACTCGTCACTTATCACCGATTCCTCTATCCCAACCATTCTTGGAGTTTTCGCAAATCTTTATGTAGTTGCGATGGATAGCGATGGGTTAATTATTATGGATCAACATGCAGCGCATGAGCGGATCCTTTTTGAACAAATGATGAAACGTTTAGAAGAAGGCGCAGCGCCTTCCCAAAAACTTCTTTTACCGCAAACGATTGAGTTAGCGCCCAAAGATGCCGCATCGTTATGCGAACAAATTCCTACACTCGAAAAAATGGGGTTCGGCATTGCTGAATTTGGTAACCACAGTTTTATGGTTGATGCGCTGCCACCCTTTGTAAAAGTAAGCGCGCTTCCTCAAATCGTGCGTTCGGTAGTAGATGAATTAGCTCAAGCTGGTTCTAGTATTAACCGTGATCGTTTCGTAGAAGAAACGGTGGCAAAAACCGTTTGCCGCCATGCGGTAAAGGCGAATGATATCTTGCGGCCGGAAGAATTAGAACGCATGTTCCGCGACTTACAAACGTGCGCTAATCCACAAACATGCCCTCATGGCCGCCCTACCATTTTGCGTTTGACCCAAGAAGAGTTAGAAAAAAAATTCGGCCGCCGTCCTTCAGTAATGATGGCGTAGAATTGCAGTTAGGAATTAAAAATTAACCGGCTTTTGCTGTCCCATAATTATCGATGTTCCTCCATGGCTTCACCTACGCTTTTCTGTGGGACGCTTGTGTAATTGCTAGAATTTTTGGCGCTTTCCCACCACTTTTTATATGCTTCCAAATCTGTGCCGAAATCCGGCGATCCCAACAATTTATAAGCAGATACCAATGAATCA
>CAZNSF010000252.1:0-3700 GCA_964575565.1 uncultured Verrucomicrobiota bacterium
CAGCTTGCTGCGGCTGGGTTCTTCATTACAACCCGGCGCCATACCAATTTTCGATACGCCGCTTTTGAAGTTCGCACAATTCGTGTTCAAATCTGCCTTTCTACGGGGTGCTTCTGGTATTTACTTGCAACCCGAACCAATACATTCATCTATTAATTTTTTGGATGTTGATACAACGAAAGGAAGGGCATGGACCGGTGGCATATCATCAAAACTTCACGAATCGTTATTAGTTCTTCTTGCAGCGGCTATTGGCATTAGGCCAACAACTCTCCCACCAGCAAAGGGCGAGATTGAATTAAAAGTTGCAGGCAAAGTATTTGTGTTTTTTGGAAATACAACTATGACCGATAACGGTGAAGAGATCAAAATTCATTGGGAATGGAAAAAATAACTTCCTCTATTGCTTATCCTTCCGCCCTACTCTGCGCATCTTCTTCGATAGCTTTCCAAAGATGATCGATGAATTGAGAAGTTTTTTGCTTAAGACCAATAAGCCCATCCTTTTTAAAAACTTTCCCGGACGGCGGTTTTTCGCAGGCAAAAAGGTAAAATTTAATTTTGGGTTCCGTGCCGCTCCCACGCACTGCGTATCGAGCGCCTCCCTCAAGTTCTACAAAGAAAAGAAGTTCCTTTGGCAAAAGATCGCCTTCCGAATCTCGAATATCTTCTTTGGCATAATTGGAAACTTTTACGACTTTTAAGTCAGCAATCTTCGCAGGCGGATTTTTTTCATAAGCACGGAGAATTTTTTGAATCTTCGCAGCTCCCTCGGCGCCTTCATAAACGATTTGACCTAATTTCTCTTTATAAACCCCGAGTTCAGCATAGATGGCATCAAGATAATCTAAAACGGTTTGACCCTTCGATTTTGCATACACAGCAAGTTCAGTAAACATCAGGCACGCCGCATTCGCATCTTTATCGCGCACAAAATCACTGGCTGAATAACCGTAACTCTCTTCTCCCCCACAAACATAATAAGCAGAGTGTTGGAGCAAAAGATCGCGTTTCTCTCTTTCTGGCAAAGCACGGTAACGCTTTGAATCCATCTTGGTCGCTTTCAAAACTTTTTCTTCATATTTACGAAGCTTTTCTCCGATATATTTAAAGCCGGTCAAGGTTTCAACAATCGGCACATCGAATTTTTGGGCAATCGCCTTTTGAAAGTCTGTTGTCACAACGGTTTTAATCAATCGAGCATGCTCCTGATTTTTTGGATTCAATACTTTTTGTGCAAAAAGCCTTTCCAAACGGTAATGAGCAAAAAGAGAACCGATTTGGTTGCCATTTAAAAGTTCCATTTTTCCTTCGTGATTACGAACGGCTACACCCATTCGGTCTGCATCAGGATCTGTGGCCAGAACAAGATCAGCATTTTCTTTTTCAGCCAATTGAATGCTTAAATTAAGGGCTTCAGCATTTTCTGGGTTTGGAGATCGAACGGTTGGGAACTGACCGTCCGGCTGCATCTGTTCAGCGACAGTTAGAACTTTGACCTCCATTTCTTGGAGAAGTCCTGGAATCATTTTAGCTCCTGTGCCGTGTAAGGCCGAATAAACTACCTTAAGTTGATTTCCATATTTCTGAACCAGTTGCGGTTCTAGGATCAATGCGCGAAGACGTTCCTGATAAGCTGAATCAATCTCTTTGCCAATGATATTGTAGTTGGTGTGTATATCTATTGATTTAGAAACTTCCTTGTTTTTCTTTAACCCCACCTTACTCCTCCCCTTAGTAAGGGGAGGAAGGGAGGGGTCTTGTTCCTTATTTTTGGGTGAAGTTTTACGACAAACAGCCTCTAGCGGCACCGCCTTTATTTCTCGAATGATTCCACTGGCATGCGGCTCTATCACTTGAGCGCCATCATTAAAGTAAGCTTTAAAACCATTATCATGCGGAGGGTTATGGCTGGCAGTGATCACAACCCCGGCATCTGCCCCAAGGTAACGAACCGCAAAACTAAGCTCTGGAGTGGAACGTCCGGATTCGAACAAACTCGCCTGGCCTCCACATTCGATGACTGTTTTTGCAGCAAGTTCAGCAAAGTACCTAGAAAAATGACGCGTATCATGCGCAAAAACCACATGTGGAGCCCCATGGGCAAAAGCCTTTGGCGTCTTCGGTTTCGGCGACACCGCGCCGAAGCTTCCTGCGGAGGCGGGCGGCTTAGATTTGGATTTTTCAGTTGTTCGAATGTACGCCACTAACCCCATCGTGGCACGGCGCACATTAAAATCATTCATGCAATTCGCACCTACCGCAGTATGTTCTGGACACTCCTTTGAGGTGTAATTCCCTTGTTCCGCTTGGGTAACGACACCGCCAATCGTTCGTCCGCGCATACCCCCTGTGCCAAAGGTAATAGTTTTATAAAAACGATCATTGATTTCTGACCAATGAGAGCCTTCAACAAGTTCCGTAATACTCTCAATAATCCATTCTTCAAACAAATTTGGATTTAACCATTCGATACAGTTTTCGTAAGAAGAAGCAAGGATATGGCCTTGACCACACGCAGCCAGAAGTTTTTGATGAACCTCATTAGTTTGCATAGAAACAAAACCTTTTTCTCCTCCTTAACAAAGGAAGAAAATTATTCTATGGTTAAAACACATAAATAAGAAGTTTTTGTATTTCTTGAATAAGGTAACTTTATTTGAATACAGTAGCTAGATTGATTAACCAACTTTTATTCTGCTTTTTTTACCACATTTTTCGCCTCTTAGCCAGATGGCGTCCAGCGACGCCTACTGATTTAAGCAGACGTACCTTTCGTAATATCCTTGTTTTTAGTGCTGCAGGTATTGGCGATACTTTAACCGATAGCGTTGCTATCCGCGCCTTAAAAGAAACGTTTTCTAAAGCACAAATCATCGTAGTTACCCACCGTCGACGTGTTATTTTGGCGTGCCATAATCCTTTTGTAGATCGCATCGTTTTATACCATAAATCTTTACTGCGCTTTATTACACTCATTTTTGAACTGCGAAAATATAAACCCGATATCATAGTAATGTTACGAGGCAATGATCCTGATCTCTGGCCCTTAGCTTACTTAGTAAATCGTCATGCAGTAGTGAGTTGCCCGATCATGACACGATTTAAGTTTCTTATTTCTCATCCTGTATCTATTTCTGATTGGGATCGGATCCATGGTGTAGAACAAACTCTGGCGATTGTTCGTAACATTGGCGCCAATACCCAAGATGGACGACTCGTTTATCAGGTGCGTAAAGAGGAATGTTCGCGTGTACAACAAAAACTAATTCAATATGGTGTAAAAAGTAAATCGTTGATAGTTTTTCAAGTTGGCGGTGGCAGGCGTTCTATGTGGCGTGATTGGCCGGTTAGCCATTTTACAAAACTAGGTCAGCAATTATTAGAGAAATATGAGGCGCAGCTTGTACTTCTTGGTGGTCCTGATCTTTGTGCGAAGGCATCCGCTTTAAGCACTTCTTTGCCAAAAGATGTAATCAATCTTACTGGCAAATTATCATTAGCAGAATCTGCAGCGCTTCTTTCTCTCTCCAAAATTTTAGTTTCCACAGATACTGGTATTATGCATTTGGGTTTTGCGGTGGGTGTGGATACTTTGGCGTTGATCCATTGTAATAACCCAGCCTCACGCGTAGGACCTTATGGCTATGGAGATAAACATCTTGTCGCACAACTCGAACCGCCTCCGGGTATACCGCCC
>CAZNSF010000253.1:0-5079 GCA_964575565.1 uncultured Verrucomicrobiota bacterium
CCTATTGAAAAGCAATCACCAATAACGTTTCTTCCGTGTTTAATGCAAATTTTGGGTTCAAGGAAGGATTGGGGGAGGTAAACCATTCTGAATGGAAAAACCTCCTCTCTCGGCCGCCATAGCCAAAGCTGCTTTGGCGAAGGAGGCAACTCCTCCTTATCAAGGAGGAGAATGTTCCATAGAGAAAATTGACTTCAGGACTAAATTTTGATAGAGCCATTAAAAGTGACTCCAAATTTTGAAGGTCGATCTTACCAACGAATTTTCTTCATCATTTTAGTTGGGTTATCTGTGCTAGGTCTTTTCCATAGTTTCAGAAAAGAAGCTTTTCTTTTGAATAGGTTTACTGGACGCCCACGAATTGACGATCGATACGTAGAACTAAAAAAAATACTGCCTCCAAACCGCCGTTTAGGGTATGTAAGCGATGCGGAACCCGGTAGCTTGCCGGATGTAGAATCATATTGTAAAACTCAATACTCGCTTATTCCTCGTTTGGTGGTAACCAATGAGAATACTCGTTATGTGGTCGCTAACTTTTTACAGCCAGCCAGAGCAGGCGAAGTTTGTCTAGAGCACTCACTTACACCTATACAAGTTTTCAATAATGGTGTTGCTCTGTTGGAACGCCAAAAGAAACCGTGAATGTATTAATATGAGAGATCTTTCGCTTTGTTCAGGATCGCTTTCTGCTTCTATGGAAGATGTAAATATTGTCATTCTGAACGAAGTGGAGCCTGTGGCCTCCTGCGAAGGCGGGTGAAGTGCATGTGATCAGAAACTCATCTCAACTGATTACGTCGAATTATTTATGTGTGTCTATATAGCCATCATCATTACAATCTTGGCAATTTTATCGAGCGGTTTTAGCATTGCACAATGGGTGTTTAAAGAAGCGCCAGACAGTTGCTATATCACCGGGCTTAAATATTCGATCGCTTTAGCTTTGGGTCTGGCCTTTTGGTCGAGCTCTTATGCCATGCTCCTTTTTATGGGAGAATCAAATTCTCATGCAATCTTTCTAAAAGATATTGCATTCGCGATCGGTGGCTTATTTTTTCTTGGGTACTTCTTTGTAAAGGGATCCTGTCGTAGAGAGTCAATGAGGCCAGTAAAGTTAATTCATCGACCTAGGGTTTTTTGGCTTTTATTTATTGCAGCTCTTCTAGTTTGGAGCTTCATTTATTTCGGAAAAAGTTTTCGAACTCCGGAAGGAGAATGGGATGCTTGGACCGTTTGGAATCTCCGCGCGCGATTTTTATTTCGCAGCGGCAATGATTTAGCCACAGTTTTTTCACCAGAAATTCCGTGGTCAAATCCTGATCATCCACTTTTACTGCCTGGGCTTATTGCGCAGACTTGGATGATGATGGCAAAAGAATCTGTCATTGTCCCTATAGCCATCGGATGGATTTTTGCTATCCTGTCTGCAGGTATATTGGTATTTGCCCTTGCGGCTCTTCGTGGAATAAAAACTGGCCTAGTTGCCGGTCTTGTCTTTTTGGGCATACCCATTTTTGTGACGATAGCTGCCGCTCAATATGCGGATGTGGTAATTGGAACCTATGTGCTCATTGCCTTTGTATCGGCAGCGGTTGCGTTCGAAAACATCACAAACCAAGCGGTTCGATTTTTAATTCTTTCTGGGTTAGCCATCTCCGTAGCCATTTGGACAAAGAACGAAGGAGCGCTTTATGGGCTTAGTTTAATTGTAGCGCTTTGGTTTTTTGGAAGAAATCAATCTGTACAACCTTCGAGACGATTCCGGAATATCTTTTGGTTAATGATAGGCACAGTGCCTCTTGGCATTTTAATTATCTATTTTAAACTTACCTATGCTCCTCCGGATGATTTTGTAAGTCGATTTTCTTTCGCAGATATGCCAAGCCGTATCATCGATTTCCACCGTTACAATAAGATTTTTCTTGAAGTCGTACGACGACTATTTTGGTTTGAAGAATGGAATGTCTTCCTCATTTGTCTGCCTATTTTAGGGTACTTATGGAGCAGGAGCCGTCCAAAGCCTATTTCGGCAAAGATCGTGGGCGGTGCTTTAGGGCTTGTTTTGCTTGGGTTTGGGACCATTTATTTATTAACGCCTTACGACCTTCATTGGTATATCTCTAATTCCATGGATCGACTCCTTATCCAATGCTGGCCTTCCTTAATTTTTGCGACTTTCCTATATGCTCCAAAGGTTGATGTTGTTTTAATGTCTAACCAGTCAAAAGAGAATTGTAGTGTAGCCTAATTTTCTAAATAATAATCCTATGTCTCCAACAAAGTTACTTTACTTAGAAGATCTCCGTCTTTTAAAAATAAGTGTCGTGATTCTTGAAGTTTTAAAAGGGAATGGCAAAGATGTTTTGGTTTTGGACCAAACCGTCTTTTATCCTCAAGGTGGAGGGCAACCTTATGATCAAGGAATGATCGAGTCTGCTAATGGCAAATTTTTAGTTGAAGAGGTGCGACTCGTAGATGGAATTGTTAAGCATATTGGAAAATTTGAACAAGGGGCTTTTGCCAAAGACCAAACTGTAACATGTTCTGTAGATCAGGATCGCCGTCAACTTCATAGTCGGATCCATTCAGCCGGGCACGTGGTTGATTTAGCCCTCAAACGTTTACAACTTAATTGGGCTCCTACGAAAGGATATCATTTCCCTGAAGGTCCCTACGTGGAGTACGCGGTTACTTTAGAAAATTTTGATCGAGAAAAGTTAAAGAAAGATCTTGAGGATTCATGTAACGCGTTAATTGGTGAAGGACGAGAAACTACAGTGCGATTGATGAATAAAGAAGAGATGAAAAATGTTTGTGCTTTTGTGCCAGATTATATTCCGCCTGATCGACCTGCCCGCGTAGTTTTCTATGGAGACTTTGGCATTCCCTGCGGCGGAACGCATGTCAGTAATTTATCGGAGATCGGGAAAATGACGATTCGAAAAATTAAGGGCGAAAGCGGTAAAGTAAGAGTGGCGTATGATGTGGCAAGATAAATGCAAGGAATTAGTTCACACAAAGACGCACAAGGATCATCTAACGCTCGAATTCTACGTAGTTAGAACCAAGCTTCCAAGATCTATCGCCACGGCTGACGGCATTAAGTTTTTCAATTCGTACAGTTGTGGCATTGATGAGTTGTAAAAGAATGATCTCTTTTGTTCCTTCTCGTCGGAAGTGTCCTTCGGTTTCGTAGCAATAAACATTACCATCGGCCGTGATTTCTCTAAAATCTCGATTGACCAGACCGGAGTGTCGAGACCCAAAATGATAAGCGCCGGAAGACAATCCTTTCTCTTCCATGGAAATACCCATAGAAAAAACGCCTTTGGATGGGTCAACGTTATCTGGCACAAGAGCAAGATGGGGATCTTGTCGGCTTAATCCTCTTCCATCCACCGGTGTTCCTTTTACAAACCAAACTCCTTGAGCAGTTCCCGGTTTATCCTGGGCAACTTCTCCGCAAAGAGGCAGTGCTGTGCGTGATGTTCCATTAAAACCTCCAAATCGCTTTCTTAGAGTATCTCGCAGAGTTGGTATAAAATAATCGATGGCACACACGATATAAAACGAATCTTCATTCCATCGAGATGGGTTTGCATAAACATGCGGAGCGATTCGATAATCGAAAGCCCAAAAGTCCAAATTATTACTTCCATTGGGACCGCCGGCGGTGCCAATGACTTCACCGGCTTTTAATTTAATATCAACTCTTGTGGAATGATATTTAATGGTGCTTCCGCCTGTACTATAGGTACTAGATGAATTGGATAATTCCCCGTCTGATTCTTTATCACGCTCTAAGCGTGATTTGAATTGGCTCTTGATTTTATCCGATAGAGAAGCGACATGATCAAAACGCGCCCGAAACTCTTTGCAGGTGGAAAACTCAACTTGATAATCGGTGTGAGGTTTAAAACCACTTTGGGTTGAGGAAAGGTATTCTTTCGAGTTAACCTGTAAGATAGTAATATCACCGGGCGCAAAGACGGTTACCTCTGCTGCTGGCGGAAGACCGCCTGGCCCTGAAGCGGGACCAGCTCTCTTTACATAAAAGTAGATGTGATCTGTGGGGAACGTATGCGCTGGAGGATTGGGATTACCTAAAGGAGTGATATTTATAAAATCCGACAAAGCGATGGGAGAAACCGAGAAAAATTCAGAATTGGAACCACCAGAAGGAAGATCCGTGGTTAAATTTGTGAGCCATCGAGATGGAAATGGGGTAGTGGACGGGGAGGAATTTTCAGCCAAATTTTCGCAAGGCAGTTTTATGAGAAAAGCCATCAACAGTGCAAAGAAACCAGGTATTAAGTATTTTTTGGGGAGATTCATAGATATAAACCGATGTAAGTTATCTATTTACTTCGTCCTTAATGAACCATAGTAACTATATTTTAAAGAATATCTTTTCAGATTCTTGAAAATCACTACATACAAAGTGGGTATAAAAAGTTCAAATTATGACAAATTTCTTTGAAAAATTTCCTTGGTAGTTTGCTGGTAGAGATTTAGCCTATTCTTCAGCGCCCGTAGCTCAGCAGGATAGAGCATCGGATTTCTAATCCGAGGGTCGGGTGTTCGAGTCACCCCGGGCGCGCCACCTCTGAAAGGTGGTTTTCATAGATGAAATTGAGTAGAGAACGGTCTAAATTTGGTTTTGCATCATTTTGCATTTTTTGCTGATTTTTGCATAAAATATGGCAATAAATGGCAATGACAGAAGGCTTTCCATCAATGCCTTTCAATCGCGCACAGACGCCCTAGAAGCATTGTACGTTTCTGATATCTTTTAAAAAAGGAGACTATTCCCTGTTTTCTCTACTACCTTCACAAGTCATCAAGCACAGGACTTTTGGAGCTCACTTTTCTTGCTTTACAAGCCCATCTACTATGGACGTTGAACTATTATTCCCATCAACATTGGCAGAAGTAGGTTTACCTATAAGGATTCCTTCTCCAGTAGTAGCAGATGCCACCCTAGCATAGGTAGGTCTAGCGATAGTAGTAATTTCTCCGAAAGTAAAACCGTATTGTTCTAACTCTGACTTAATAAACACTCTATTCCCCTTACTT
>CAZNSF010000254.1:0-2564 GCA_964575565.1 uncultured Verrucomicrobiota bacterium
CGTCCTCCAGTATCAACATCGAAAAAACCATCCTTTGCGTTTTCGAAGGTAGTTGCCATATCGGCGGCAATCACATCTGCCCAGGCATAACCATAATAATTTGCATCGTAACCCATAAGATGCCCAAAAGAGGCTACAAAGGCTGTTTTATCCTGAACTTGGAAGAACACATCGCTTAAAATTTTGTTAGATATTTCTACGCAACGATCAGCTTCTTTTTCCTGCTGGATAGAATGCAATGCTAAATCCAGGAGCCCAAAGGAAAGTTGGCGTCGGTAGCGGATACCTTCAGTCGCTAATTTAGCATCTTTTAATTTATCTAGAATAGTTTGCGGAATTTTCTTTGAAGGGTCGCGATAGTCTGCTGCAAAGCTATCAAGAACTTTTTTATCTAAAACCCAATTTTCTAACATTTGGGAAGGGGCTTCCACAAAATCTCGCGGTACGCTCGTTCCGGAGAAACGGCCGTATTTTGCCCGAGTTAAAATGGCGTGTAAAGCATGGCCAAATTCATGGAAAAGGGTTTTTACATCGTTATGGGATAAGAGCGAAGGGTGGTCTTTTTCCGGTGGTGGAAAGTTACAGACTAAAGCTACCGTTGGGCGTTGATATTTTCCATTCGCTAATAGTTTGCCACCGACCATGCCAAACTCGGCAAAATGATTGTATTTTCCTTCTCGTGGGAACATATCAAGGTAAAACATTCCTAAAGGTTCACCTGTTGTAGAATCAGAGACAGCGTATAGTTGGAGATCATCAACCCACTTTGAGGGAGGTTCGACCGTCTCAATTTTAAGGGCAAAAATGGTTTGGTAAATGTGGAACATTCCTTCGAGAACTTTCTGATAAGGAAAATAGACACGAAGCTCTTCTTCATCGACGGTGTATTTTTCTTTTTTAAGTTGATTACAATAGTATCGCCAATCCCAAACATTTATTTCTGGATTTGAAGCTCCCGTTTCTTTTGCCTTAAGTTTTTTTAATTCAGCCAATTCGCTATCAAACTTTGGTTGCAGACCAACTCGGAGTTTTTGTAGAAAATCATTAACGGTTTTAGCAGTTTTAGCCATTTGGGGCTCAACTCGATAATCTGCCCAGGTTGGATAACCGAGTTTTTTAGCGGTTTCGTATCGAAGTTTAAGGATTTTTTGGAGTAAAGGCACATTTTCCTCTTGGGCCAAGATATCGCCTGCAAAACAAAGCTTTTCTCTAATTTTCGTATTTTTCGTATTTTCCATTACCATCAGGTATTGCCATTTAATATTAGCCATGATGGTATACTCATTTTCCCCAGTTTTAACTTCCTTTTGCTGAAGGAAACTTTCTGGGACGCCTTCCAACTCTTCTTTTGTAAAAGGCATGGACTTCTTAGCGTTGGTGACATTGGTTTCGAAATCTGTAATTAAGCGCGTGAGGTCTTTCCGCATTTTTTCAACTTCATCGCGAGTCTTTTTAGGAAGTTCTAAGCCAGCTCTTTTATAATCACGGAGCGTTTCTTCGAATAGCTTAGCGTCTTCACCTGTAAGCTTTGGCTTTGTTTTGGCAAATGCTTTTACGCTAGCATAAACGTCTTCCCGATAATCCAATCCAACAGACCATTCTTGTAATGTTTTGATGGTATCGGTGGCTGTCTGGCGAATTGCAGCATCTTGACTTGTTTCCTTGATTAAAAAAAACCGATTTGCCGTAAGGTTTGCTTCATAAGACATATCGTCGAGCGCCTGGATCGTGTTTTTAAAAGTTACTTGATGAGGCTCAAGGCTCCCAATCTTATCTAAAGCTTTGTTCCCTTTAGCAATGGTTTCTTCAAGTGATTTTTTAATATCCGCCGGAGTATTTTCAAGCTCTGGCAAGATAAGGACGGAATTAAATTTTTCAGCCTGTTTCTGATAATCTTTTAATGTTTTCAAGGTGCTTTTCCCAGTGGAAGGGGTAGTTGTGCCACAGCCTGTTAAAAAACCAACAAGAATCAAGGATAGAAAGCGATGGGAGGAGTTTTTAAAAGACATAGTGATCCAAAGTTTAAATATTTTTTTAGACTTTAATGGGTAGAGTTTAAAAAAACCACCTTTTCCGATCTTAGCAAGAAAAGCGATGACAGCACAGGAGTTTTTAGCTGTCGACCTTAACTAATAACTAAAAATAATGCCAATATGCCAGCGAGAATTATAGCGGCTATTATTTCCTGTATCATAAAGCTGGAAACCATAATCAGCACGGGCAGAAAGATAAGGGTTAATGCTATAACGGATACCAGGACCGACACTGGCAAGTAATACGTTTGGGTCTTCACCTTGCAAAAGCCTCTTGTTTTTGGCGGTCCCGTAATCAAAGAAACCTAAAAATTGAAATTGATCGTTTAACTTAGTAATGCCCAGTTCTTTAGCAAAACTAATGGGGGGTGTCCGGAATTCCGTTGAAAGAATGTAGCCCTCATCTCCGTTGGCTTCGCGTTCATCGTATCCGCGCACCGTGTTATAGCCGCCAATACCTAATTGTTCGCTTCCTAGGAGGTTAGCTTCTGAAAATTGATAAGTGCCTTTAGCAACCCACGAAAAATCAAA
>CAZNSF010000255.1:0-3177 GCA_964575565.1 uncultured Verrucomicrobiota bacterium
ATGGTGGCTTGGAGTGTATCGATATAACCTTGATCAAAAAGTTTACGAGTAAGATTAATGGTGCGTTGAGCTTCTTCCTTGGTTTCCCATGGATAACCTACCATACAAGTAACATGCGGCATTAGACCGCCTGTTTTTGCCATGCGCATGGATTCTTCAATTTTATCGGCCATTCCTAATTTATGGAGACGATCGAGGGAAGTCTGGTTAGCAGATTCTAAACCATAAAGAACAAAACGGAAATTGGCTTTGCCCATCAGATTATAATCTTCCTGTGATAAAACTCCGGGGATCATATTACAGCCGAGAGTAATTTTACGGTGATATCCACGAGAGATCACTTCATTGCAAAATTCTTTTAGCCATGCTCCTGCAGGGAAAGTACCTGTATCATCAAAGACTTCGCGTACGCCCAGATCAATCAGATGACCAATTTCATCGGCATGCTGCATCGCGGTTCGGCAACGAAAATTTGTAAAGGTTGTTGTCCAAGAACAGAACGTGCAGCGCCCCCACCAGCAATCGCGGCCAACCATGGTATAAGTGCCCGGTAAATATTTAAAGTTTCCATTTTCAGAGGAATAAAGACGCCATTTAGTAAGCTCCCGGTCAATCATAGGGAGAGCATCCAATCCATGTTTTAGTTCGAATAAGCCGGTAGAAATAATTTTATCAGTTTCATCGCGTTTGCCATCACGCCAAAAATAGACACCGGGCTCTAACTTAACGCCGTGTTCTAAGTGAGCGCAAAGATTCAGAAGAGCAAAATCGAAATCTCCGCCTGTGATGCAATAGTCCACTTGGGAGTGACGCAGCGATTCTTCCGGCAAAGCTGTAATATGATCGCCCATGAGCACGTATTTCGTTTTTGGATACATCGATTTTAGTTTATCGATATATTTCCAGTAACGTTTCACAATAGGGGTTTTGACTTCGATAGCGATTACATCCGGCTCGATTTCTCCAAAACGGCGGTCGAAATCTTCAACACTATCCATTTGGGCAACGCCATCTTCCCAAAAAACTTCGTGACCAGCTTGTTTCAGAAGAGTGGCTGCATAGGCCGGTACGCAAGGATAAATAAAGGTCGGTTTATTAAACCATTGAAACTGCCGATTTTGAGAAATCAACGGCACCCCCTTTTCATCGGGTATCGGCGGATAAGAAATCATTACCTTTAAAGGCATAGGCGAAATTGAGAATTGAGAATGGGAAACTTCTCAATCATTTGTCTTTTTAATTTTGAATGGTTTATTTTTCCTCCGGTAAACGTTGGGCAACGAGGCCGCGTAAAAACGCAAGGCCATAAACGATGTGTGATAAAAAGATGCCACAAATAGAGGCAATAAGCAATCGCAAGGGTTTACCAGCTAGGCTTATGATAAGAAGCAACGTGTAAAGCAATCCAAGAATAAGGAGTAACCAGCCAAAAAACCTGTGACCGGTTGCTGCAAGGATAGTAATGGTCGCGCCGACTAACACCAAAAGGGTGGGTAAAAAATAAGGCAATCGAAAGGATGTTTTAGGATAACGCTTTACAAAATAACCCCGGTGCATTCCGTAATTTGCTAGTTGGATAAAATGGCTCATCAGACATGGACGCCGATGATGTTCGATCCATGCGCGAGGTTCATAACAAATCCGGTACCCTTTTTTAATAAGAGCCAAACAAAACTCCGTATCTTCGCCCGGCCAAAAATCAGTGCCAAAACCATCTACTTCCTGAAAGGCTTGTTTTCGAACAAGAAGATTGCAGCTTGGAAAATCATCAAGATCACATGCTTTTCCAATACAGTAACGAAGCTTTGCAGGACCGGACATCATCCACGATTCGTAGATAGCACCACTCACTTGCGCCCAATAAGGATCATCTTGGGGCGTGATAGAAGGGCCGCCTACCGCGCCAATTTTAGGATCGTTGAAGCGGTTAAGAGCTGCTTGTAACCATTGCGGTTGAGGGCGGGTATCATCATCAATAAAAGCTAAAATTTCGCCTTTGCTAAGCTGCACTCCGCGGTTGCGTTTTCGCGCTGGCGAAACGGGTCCTGTTGCTTCTTCGATAAAGAGCGAACCTTTCCAGGAAAGGGGTTCATCGGGTAACACAATCACTTCGATCCCAACGCCTTGTTGCTGGAAACAAGCTTCTATACATGGCTTTAAGTAACCTTGGTCGGCTTTTAATGGAATGATAATGCTGACCGTCATGATAAAGATTATTTTAAAACCCAGTCCGGTTCGATATCCCACGTAGCAGAAGATGGGATGGAACCCCTCTCAAGCTTTTTTTCGGCCAAAAGAGCGATCATGGCTGCATTATCCGTACAAAGACTTCGTTCAGCAAGGGTAAGATGAATACCATTTTCTTGGCAATGGCGTTGAAGCTCTGAACGTAAAAAACTATTACAACAAACCCCACCCGAAACTGCAATTTGAGGTGTTCGAAAAAATTTAGCAGCTCTCACAGTTTTTGCGACCAAAACTTCCACAATAGCTGCTTGGAAGCTGGCGCTAAGATCTTTGACCTGTTGTGTGCTAAGAGTTCCCAGAGATGTAACCGTTCGGCGAAGAGAAGTCTTTAATCCGCTAAAACTAAAGTTCCAATCACCCGATTCCAACATGGGACGCGGGAATTGAAAAGCTTTTGGGTTCCCCTCTTTTGCTTGCTGTTCAATAAGGGGGCCTCCGGGATAACCAAGTCCCATCAATTGAGCAGCTTTATCGAATGCTTCGCCAGCTGCATCATCGAGAGTTTGTCCAAGGATATGATGTTCTCCGAAATAGGGAACGTGCACAAGGAGTGTATGTCCACCAGATACGATGAGGGCAACGAAAGGTGATGGATTTAGTTGGGGAGAATAAAGATGCGCCTCCAAATGATGAATGGGAATTAACGGCTTTCCTAACCTTAAAGCTAAACCGCGCGCGAAGGACACACCAACCAACAGTGCGCTTGGCAACCCGGGTCCGCGTGTGACAGCTATAGCATCAAGTTTTTTGGTATCTATCTTAGCCGATTCACATGCTTTGCAAACAACGGCATCAATGAGTCGCAGGTGTTGTCGCGAAGCTATTTCGGGCACCACTCCACCGTAAACGGAATGAAGATCGACTTGAGAGGAAACAGTATTAGAAAGGATAGACCCGTTTTGGATAATAGCCGCAGAGGTTTCGTCACAA
>CAZNSF010000256.1:0-5040 GCA_964575565.1 uncultured Verrucomicrobiota bacterium
AAGCAGTTGGCGGCCATCTGCGACTACATTCTTGAACATTGGGATAGATTCAATGTAAGCGCAGAGATTTATGGCGATCTTCGAAGTCGTTACTTAACGCTTCAGCAGTTATGCGAGCAAATGGCAACGAAGGGCCCGATCGGCTGAACCTTTGCTTGTAAAGCAATTAAAGCAGATCTCCAACAGCTAAAAGCCAACCACTAAAATCTATTCCGTTAAAATTTTCCGTAGCTCACATGAGCCATCGTGACGGATGAGTTGGGTCTGTTTCTCTAGCATATCTAGAAAGCATTCCTTTGAATCTTTGGAAGGCCAGGCGTACAAAAGCCTGCAGTATAGAAATCTCCTAAAAAGTTGAGCTGAATTTTAGAATGCGTAGTGGTCTCTAGAAATGTTTCTGCGAAAAGAGAATTCAACAGTCATTTTTATCGGTTTGCCACCTACCTCTAGAACAGGGTAAGCCAGGAAATTGATCGGACCTGAAGATGGGCCTGGCTCAACCACAAGATCGCGGCCACGGCTAAGTTCGAAACGGTTTGCTGGGTGATGACCGAAATAGTAGGTTGAAAGAGCCGTATATTTATTGCTCTCGCTAATATCAATTGGCCACCATTTGCCTTCGGCATAAAATTCTGCCCAGCAATGATAACCATCTATCCCGCCATTATTTCGCTCCGAAGGAACAGCCGCGCCAATGGCAAAACGCGCAGGTATTCCAACGGACCTAGATAGAGCGATGAAGTAAGCATGAAAATCTGTGCAGTTACCTGTGAGCGCACTGCAGGCATAAACGGCATCGCCTTTGCCCCAACCTGAACCATATTTTATGTAGCGCATTCGATCATTAACATGGTCATAGATCGCTCTAGCGCGCACAAGATCGCTCTTTTTACCTTCTACGATCTTCTCCGCAATTCCATTAAAAGTTTCATTAGACGGCACAAGGTGCTCCGGATTTAGAAATTTTTTAATGGTGGATTCTTTCGCTTCATAAACAGATTTTTCCAGACGCCGCACATGATAGTGAATTTCCACAGCTTTTTTGCTATCCGTCGGGCTGAGCTCAAGGAAAATCACTTTATTATGATATTCATGATCTTCCAATATGTTCCATTTTACCGGAGCATTCACCCTCTTTACTTCAACTGTTTGGAATGAATCCGTGCTGGCAAGAGGAATCCACATGCGCGCCTTGTCGGTGATCTCTGGTAGGGCAACTCTGTAGAAAAACTCGAATTGGTCCTGTCCTCGGATCACCCCAAGCAGTTTTTGTGAGGCGTCTTTTACAGGAACTCGATGCCAAGTATGGTCCTCATGCTCTTCCCAAAGGTAGTAGGGTTGACCATTGATTTTGTGAACGGTGGTTTCGGTAACGGTCATTGCATCGGGATCACCGTTTAAAAAGAAATCCACATCGTAAACATCGCCGCTGATATCCACTAAATCGACACAAGCAAAATGGCGGCGAGGGCCGAGATTGGATAAATATTCGGTGTGCACTCGAACCAGCTTCAGATGTAGTTTTTTGCCATCGAAGATAAGTCTGAAATATCCTTTTCCTAGGCGAACTTGTTCCTCGATGTGTTTCTCAATACCGGCTTGGATATCAGCCGTTACCACCTCGGGTATGGATGGAATAGTAGACTCTTTACCTTCAAGACAATCCCGATTAAAACCCATAAACCATGCATATGCTATGGACACAATAACGATAAGCGCCATGGAGATCATGCGCGATTTTTTCTTGGGAGACACCATATTTTTAAGTTAAGAATACTAACATCACTTTTCTTTAATGGCTGCTTGGCTTTTAGCTTTGTAATTTTAAAAGTTCTTTAATTTTTTATTCTATAGTTAAAAATCGGTATTATCCTTGATATATTGTCCTCCTGGGTGAATGTATTGAAGCACTCCTTCTTGATCAATGAGAAAGCTCACACTCGTCTAAGTTTTTTCTTGATGATTAGCCGTTGCCCATCAGTCCTAATATTACCAGCGAACATCTTTTGGTTGCTAACAACTATTCGTAGTTTATCAAGAGACATCAGCGAAGGTGAGCGTATTCGTATTTGGAAGGTGCCTTGATAAAAAATACGACCTATCCCCCTCTAATTTTCCGCAGCTCACATGAGCCATCGTGACGGATAAGTTTGGTCTGATTTTCTAACATATCTAGAAAGCGTTGCTTGGAATCTTTCGTAGGCCAACTCATATAGCCAAACTGTTTATCTAAGTAATCTATCCTGCGCCGGTCGATACAAATATATTGGATATGCTCGATAAGCAAACGATTGGCTAAGTCACGGTCAGAATTAGAATCTTTGGCTTGTTCCACAATCCATTTTTTATCGAAAGGACCGCTCATGCGAATTGGATTTTCGAAAAAATAAACGCCTTCGATTCCTACCAAAAGCACTTTTTCTTGTGAGGTAGAATTATGGGCCAACCAAAAAGCGGTACGATAAAGAGGGTTTTGAATGGTAAGATATTCTTCTTTGGAAAGTCGCTTAAAGAATTATTTATAAGGATTATTTTTTTAAGTAATCGCAAGCCAGGTGACCCATATATTAGAAGAAACTAAAATGGTAAAGATGCCTATCATCCAACGTCGCAACGTTAATGAAGAGATTGCTGCCCATATTTCGCCGCCGGCAATCGCAAAAGCAGGCATTCCAGCAGCTAGGAAACGAGTTACTTGCGGTCCTGCCGACCAAATCACGCCAAAAATAAGTGTAGCGATGATGGCCAGACGGATTTTGGGTGCTTTCCAAATGCCCAATATCAGAAGAGGTAGTATTGCCCAAACTATTAGCCCAAGTTCACTTTCAAAATAAGGGTACACTGCCATCGTCGTGCGCCATGGCGCAGTCAGCCATCGCATCAATCCATACATATCGCTACCATAACGCGCCATTTCCTCTCCGTAATGGGCCAGGAACCAGCGGCCATTTTCTGCCCATGGCAGCCAGTGCGAAAGAAGAGGATAAATGGGATCTCCAGTCCATAGAATGTTGCGGCAAAACCACGGTAAATAACCGATGAATATACCGACAATAAAAATACCCGCTCTTTTTAGACGTACACGTAGCTCTGTGGGCTCTGTGGTAAAAAGTGCTAGAAGGAGTGCGATGCCTGCTAAGAGAGAAGGGTATTTTGTACCAAAGGCGAGACCTGCAAATAAACCGCTTAAAAACCAACGGTGCTTTAAAAAAGGCGATTTCACTGCCAGCCACATCAGGGCACAGAAAAATAATACACCGAGATCGTTATTTGCTTCGGCCGAAACACCCAGTAAGAAAGGTGTGGAAACGATCACCCATATAGCAAGCCAACGACCTTTAGGAGATACGGTTAAGGCAACGATTCCTAGAGTAAGAGGCAAAGCTAGCCAGTTAAAAATTTGGGCAGAGATATCGCCTGCAAATATGATTTGACCCAAATAGAGCATCTGCCAATTGAGTGAGGTATTGGATTCACCAAAGTCCGGCATAAAGAAAATTCGGCCCCAATCCTGATAAATTTTGGTTAAGCCAAAGTGATAACGCAGAGTATCCGGAAAAAGATTGGGCGCTAAAGCTACCGGCAATACGCTGAAAATCACGAATGCGACTATGAGGACTTTTAAAATTTGGGATTGATCCCACGATATTTTTTTAATTTCGGAAAAGACGTTCTTAATTTGTTTTGCAATCTCAATCCAACTGCGGCCAACAAGTGCGATGAGGATAATATGCAGTAAAAGTATTTGTGGAAGGCTTACGCCGATCACAATTCCAAATAAAAGAATAGCGGCTGCATATAATCCCAGACCTAACCCCATCGAAATAAAGATTGGTGTTAATAGAGATGGAAGGGTTGCTTGTTCGCGAGGTGAACTTTCTAAAAGAAAGTAGCGGTAACAAATCCGCCATCCCAAGCCGATTGCTAAGACCCAGAACAAAATTGCCGCGATAATTGCATGGGCTGATTCTAGAAGATGAGTGTAATAATCTAAACGAGTGTCAGATACTTTATTATCTAGGCGAGCGTCTGAAGGAATAGTACACCACACGAAAACTGCCAACGTTATCCATGCTAGCCATAAAATAAATATAAAAAGCTTTCTCACAGGGAAAAGTATAAATTATATTATTTTTGTTTAGCTTCTCCCCTCCTTACTAAGAAGGGGTTGGGGGAGGTGAGGGTATTTTCCTTTAATTCTTCTATCTTCTTGGCGATTAACTCGAGCAAGCTATCTATGCTCTCATAAACCTGTGAATTGGTAAAACGCAGAAAATGAATTCCAAATGATTCAATAAAGGATTGTCTCTGTTTATCATATTTTTGTTCAGCATCCGTATGACTATCTCCATCTATTTCAATGGCTAACCTAAACTCTGGACAATAAAAATCTAAAATATAAGGCCCTACACTATATTGTCGGCGAAATTTATAACCAAATAATTGCTTAGCGCGGAGCTTATTCCAAACCAGCACTTCAGCGGAAGGCATGATCTTACGCAAAGAACGCCTTTTCTCTTTGTTTGTAGTTTTATTGTAGATTAGTGTCATGGCTTATCATTTCTTATTTTCCTCTTTAATAAGGAGGAGTAAGAGGAGGTTTTTTCATCAGAATGGATTACCTCCCCCAACCCCTCCTTAGAAAGGAGGGGAATTTATTTCTAAAATACAAAATCAAAACTTGTGTATAAGAACATAAATTATGGTTTGCCTAACTCGATAAAAACATCCACCTGTTGTCCCACATAAATAGGGCGATCTTTTGGCTGATCAAACGCATAAATGATTTGTAAAACACGTGTATCGACTCGTTCGTTACTAGCGCCTGTTAATGATTCCTTTGGTACCACAAAAGGTTCGATTCGTACAAAACGTAATGAAATAGGATTATCCGTAGATCCTTTAAGATAAGCTTTGGCAGGCCGCCCTTTTTGGACAATGGGAGCATTTTGTTCATCGTCCTGGGCGCGCACTTGCTGTTGATCGAGATCGCCAAGGATCATGGCCGGGATTTTTGGGGTTAATGCAGCGTATTCGCCC
>CAZNSF010000257.1:0-3609 GCA_964575565.1 uncultured Verrucomicrobiota bacterium
AGCCTTCACAAAGGCGTATCCTTTACGCCATGCATGACCTGTCTCTCTTTCCTAATCGACAACATCGAAAATGCGCTAAAATTTGTGGGGATACTTCTGGTAATTATCATCCGCATGGTGAAGCTGTAATTTATCCTACCCTTGTTCATATGGCACAGCCATGGGCTATGCGCGAGATCTTGATCGATGGACAAGGGAATTTTGGATCTGTCGAAGGTGATCCGCCTGCAGCCATGCGATATACCGAGGCGCGTATGACACACCTTGGAACATTACTCATGCAGGATATGGAACAGGATACTGTGGATTTTGTTCCGAATTATGATGAAACCCGGACAGAACCTACAGTTTTTCCAGCTGCTTTCCCAAATTTATTGGTTAACGGGGCTACGGGTATTGCGGTGGGTATGGCAACCAATATTCCACCTCATAACCTTGGTGAGATTATTGATGGAATTTGTGCGCAGATTGATGATCCAGATATCACACTTGTAAAGTTAATGAAGTATATTAAAGGGCCAGACTTTCCAACAGGTTGTATGCTTTGCGGTGTGGATTCGATTAAACAATATTTTGAAACAGGGCGGGGGAGTGTAAAAGTTCGCGGCAAGGTGGGAGTAGAACAACTTAAAGGCGGGCGAGAGCAAATCATTATTACGGAAATTCCATTTAATGTAAATCGCGCTACCTTAGTCGAAAAAATTGCGGACCTGGTTAATACAAAAGTATTGGAAGACATTACTGCAGTGCGCGATGAGTCCGATGAAAACACGCGTGTGGTAATCGAGGTTAAGCGCGATACGATTATTAAAGTGGTGATCAATAATCTCTACAAATACACACAGTTAGAAACAAGTTTCCCAGTCAATATATTAGCAATTGACCATGGCCGTCCTAAAACTCTTCCGCTCAAAAGCCTTATCAATTGTTATATCGAACATCGTCGCGAAGTGATTTTACGTCGAACCCACTTTCAATTGCAAAAAGCAGAAGATCGCGCAGAAATTCTTGAAGGTTTTCTTATTTCTTTAGCTAACTTAGATGAATTTATTCGTATTATTCGTAACTCTTCAACACGCGACGAAGCTAAAATTAAGCTTTTAGCTTTTGAGTTCTCTCGTAAGCAGATAGAAAAAAATGGCATTCTTATTCGTCATCCAGCACGGCTCACCCACGATCGATACGCATTTAGCGAAAAGCAAGCGGACGCCATTTTGGAGCTGCGCCTTTATCAATTAACCGGTTTAGAAAGGGAGAAGGTCAGTAAAGAATATTCCGATTTACTAGAGAAAATCAAAGATCTTACGGATATTTTAGCTAAAGAGCTCCGAGTATTCACTATCATCAAAGCAGAATTACAGGAAGTAAAAGCTAAACATGCCACACCGCGAAAGACAGATCTTGTGCCAGATGAAGGGGAAATTGCCATCGAAGATCTGATTGCCAATGAAGGAGTGATTATTACCCTTACGCATGCTGGACTTATTAAACGTACGAATATTAGTTCTTACCGGGCACAAAAACGTGGTGGGAAAGGGGTCATTGGCATGACTACACGCGAAGGAGAAAATAAAGAAGATACTGATTTCATTGAGCATCTTTTTGCGGCCTCAACCCATGATTATCTGATGTTCTTAACCAATACAGGTCGTGTTTATGTTGAACGCGTACATGAGATCCCCGATATGGGACGTGCTGCAAAAGGACGAAGTATTGCCAACTTACTAGAATTAAAGCCGGAAGAAAAAGTCGCTGCGCTTATTCGTGTTGCGGCGCGCAAAGGCGCAGAAGACGAAGATAAAACCTGGAGTGAGAGCGATTTCCTTTTAATGGCTACACGTAATGGCACGGTAAAAAAGACTCCTTTAAGTGAGTTTGCGAATATTCGTAAAGGAGGAATTATTGCAATCAATATTGAACAAGGTGATTTATTGATTGGAGCAAATCTTACTAGAGGGAATGACGAAGTAGTGCTTATTACACGCGAAGGGATGAGCATTCGTTTTCACGAAGAGGATGCGCGCCCCATGGGAAGAGCAACCTATGGTGTGCGTGGTATCACATTGGATAAGAAAGATTCTGTTGTAGCGCTTTCAGTGGTAGATCCTAAAGCAACTCTTCTGGTCGCAGGCGAAAATGCAATCGGTAAACGGACGGCTTTTGATGAGTATCGTAAACAGTCTCGTGGAGGCAAAGGGATTATTACCATGAAAACCACGGATAAGACGGGCTATGTAGTAGGCGCTCTTACGGTAACTGATAGTGATGAAGTGATGCTGATTACCGTGAAGGGTCAAATGGTACGAACGATGGTAAAGGATATCCGTGAGACAGGTCGTAATACCCAAGGTGTAAAGCTTATAAACTTAGATTCCGGAGATCGATTACAAGCCATCGCTAAAGTGGTTAGCGAACAGGAAGAAAATGCTGCTGAAGGAGCAGCTGGAAAATAAGCTTACGGCCTTGCCTTTAACAGATGCTTGGTCATTCTCACATATGACACGAGCTATTTCACAATGGTCTATTTATAGAAGGACCTTGCGTTATTATAAACCTTATCTTAGACAAATCTTATTCGCTCTAATTTTTGTATTATTAGCCGTTGGTGCTAATCTTTTAAAACCATGGCCGCTTAAATATATTGTAGATTCGGTATTGGACGAGAAGGGTGGCAGTTATGATTATCATAATATCAAAACCTTACTGGTCCTGTGTGTAGCCCTTGTGGGCATCCACTTTTTGTGGGGTGTATTTAATCTGCTTAATAATTATATCCAGGTGGAGATAGGTCTTAAAGCTCTTAAGCATATTCGATGCCAGCTTTTCGATCATCTACAAAGGTTGTCGCTGCAATTTCATGATACGCGAAGTTCTGGCGATTCAGTTTTTCGCTTGAGTTATGATGCGCAGGCAATCCAATCCATTTTTAATCGCGGTTTCTCTACAATTTTTGCAGCTGGTATCACATTGGTTTTTGCTACACTCATCATGGTGCGAATGGATTGGCAATTGACGCTTCTGGCTTTGGGAATTGTTCCTTTCCTGCTTTATTCAATTTATTTCTTTGCAGATCGTATTCGGAGGCAATCAACTGTTGTTTCGGAGAGCGAAAGCGCTTTGACTTCGCGTGTCCAACAAAGTTTGGTGGGCATTCGTATTATTCGCGCTTTTGGAAGAGAAAAGCATGAACTCAATCGCTTTGAAGAACAGGGCTCAAAAAGTTTAAATGCAAACCTACAACTCGCTTTTACACAAGTAGGTTCGGCCTTGATCATCGGTACGGTGATGGCTCTGGGAACCTCTATTATGATTTATATGGGAGCATCTCATGTAATCCAAGGCACTTTGAGTTTAGGAAGTCTTTTGATATTTATTTCGTATCTCGCGATGTTGTATGAGCCGTTACAGACATTAAGTTATACTTCTTGGGCTCTGGAAGGAGCCGCTGCAGGTGCTGAACGCATTTTCGAAATTTTAGATACTCCAGAAGATGCACGTGACCGTCCAAACGCTAGTTCGCTTGTGAAAGCAAAGGGCGGAATTGAGTTTGAGAGAGTTTCCTTTGGTTATGATGGTGTGCGCACAATATTAAAAGATATTACTTTTCGG
>CAZNSF010000258.1:0-3916 GCA_964575565.1 uncultured Verrucomicrobiota bacterium
TTACCGACACACCTTTTGTAAATGCTCCGATTATTAAAACATCCGTAGTTGATGGTCGCGGCCTTGATGAACTAAAAACAGCGCTTACCCAAGCAGTTGCCAATATTTCTCCTCAACGTGATATTGGCAAACCGCGTTTACCTGTAGACCGCGCATTTACACTTCATGGAATAGGCACGGTTGTAACAGGCACACTCGCTGGAGGCACTTTCCAATGCGGACAGGCTGTAATAATCCAACCCTATGGCATCACGGCACACATTCGCACTATTCAATCCCATAATCGAGGCATTCAATCCATTGGGCCTGGCACACGCACCGCATTAAACCTCTCCGATGTGTCAATCATCACCAAAACACATTCGCTTACAGATAAAATGGGAGTTCATCGCGGTTGTGTAATTACTACCAAAGAATGCGGCGATCCAAGTAAAGCGGTGGATGTAATTTTGGCGAGAAGTCCGCGCTCAAGCCAAAACCAAGCGAAAAAAAATCAGGCGCTTAAAGATGGAGCTCAAGTGTATTTTCATCATGGAAGCGGCAGCTTTCCGTCACGAGCATATCTTGTAGATCATAAATCATTGGCTGCCGGAGAAAATGCCTTTGCCCAATTGCGTTTCGATATACCGATCTTTGCATTCACCGGCGACCGGTTTATTCTCCGCGATTGGCCGGAACAAAATACGCTTGCCGGTGGGATTATTCTCGATGCCGATGCACAAACTAAAAACTTCCATACAGAAACATATCGAAAGTATCTCGAACAAAGGGCCGCCGCATCAGATCAAGTTTTGGATTTTGTCGCCTCGCAACTCACTCGCGATGGGATAATCCCAAAAGCTCTCTTGCTTATTAAATCTAGGTTTAGTGCAGATGAAATTACTAATGCGGTTTCTCATCTCGTTGCAAACGACAAAACTATCTTAGCTGGTGGGTTTATAGCAGATATTGGGTGGTGGCAGAAATTATATCGGAGTACCGTAGAACTGATTGATACCGAACATCGAACTCACCCAGAACATATTGGACTACTGCTTAGCAACTTACGGCAAAGCATTCCAAGTAATTTGAATTCACAAGAAATCCTTGAAAAATTGATCTCTGATCTTTGCAAAGCTGATTTTGTTCAAGTAGGGGCGCATATTCGGAGGAAAACACATAAACCCGCATTACCACCTCATTTACAAGCAGCTGGTGCAAAAATTCGGACGATGCTAGCAGTTAAACCTTTTGATCCGCCTTCGCGGAAAGAACTTGTGCCAGATCCCATTACGCAACAAGCACTTCAATTTCTCATCCAAACGGGTGAAGCTATCAAACTTGATGATGAAACAGTATTACTTACAGAGAGTTTTATACGTGCCATTGAAACCATTCAGAAATATTTAAGCAATCACCCATCAGCAACCGTTAGCGAACTTCGGCAGGCGCTTGGAACTAGTCGCCGGATTGCTGTGCCGTTACTTGAACGCTGCGATCGCGATGGCGTTACTGTACGGCAAGGCGATCAACGGTCTTTAAAGATTAAAAAATAGAGCGCCTTCTCTAGTCTCTGTAAATCATTCGCCAAATATTTTTTAGGCTGAAGGAAGAATCGTTCCTCGACACTCGCCAAAACCGATTCGAATAAATTGCTCATTTTGGCAATATCCACGCAAAATCACTTCATCACCATCTACAAGGAATCGCCGTGTTTCTCCAGTAGGCAATGGGATAGGCTCCGTCCCTCTCCAGCTTAATTCCAATAAACATCCCCGAGAATCCTTACTGGTTCCCGAAACAGTTCCACTAGCAAGAAGATCTCCAGGCCGTAAATTGCATCCATTACTTGCATGATGAGTGAGTAGTTGAGCAATCGTCCAATACATATCCTTAAAATTACCGCGGCTTAAACGGATTGGCTCCATCTTTTGCGCGCGCATTTGCTGTGAACACAAATAAACTTCTAAGTTAAGATTAATGCCTCCAAGTCTTTTATCATCAGGGCAATCAAGATATGGCAAAGACAATGGATCTCCCTCTGGCCGTTGAAAGGCAGGAATGCGAAATGGCTCCAGCGCCTCGGCGGTAATCACCCATGGCGAAATGCTGGTAGCAAAATTTTTAGCGAGAAATGGTCCGAGGGGTTGATATTCCCATTTTTGAATATCGCGCGCTGACCAATCATTAAGAAGACAAAATCCGAAAATATGCTTTGCAGCATCTTCGATAACGATGGATTTACCTTGCACATTACCCGGTCCAACAAAAAGCCCAACTTCCAATTCATAGTCCAATGATTTGCTGGGTCCAAAAACGGGAGCGGTTGATTGATCTTCCTTGGTCTGACCCGATGGACGCTGTACTTTGCTGCCGCTTACTACAATTGAGGAGGAACGCCCATGGTAACCAATGGGTATGTATTTATAATTTGGCAACAGCGGGTTATCAGGTCGAAGCATGCTTCCTACATTCGTGGCATGATAAATCGAAGCATAAAAATCCGTATAATCACCAATCTCAACTGGCAGCAATAATTCAGCTTTCCCCATTGGAATAAGAGCTTGTTTAACTGTTTTTTGGAGAGAAGCGCCCGCTTGCAATAACTCACTCAATCGTTTACGTAGTGCAAACCAATGAGGTTGCCCAAGAGCCATAAAGGCATTGAGATAACGCCCCTCACAAGCCATGGCTGCCTGCTTGGCTTGTCCACGGAATAACCCTTTTTTACAACAGTAAGTGATATCTAAAATCTGGTCGCCAATGGCAACTCCAACTCGCGGTGTTTGATTCGTGCCACGAGGTTTAAAAACTCCAAAAGGAAGATTTTGGATTGGAAAATCTGTTTTCGAATCGTTTGCAGATTCAACCCACGATCGAAGATTTGGATCATGTGTAGAGTTCATAAAAGGTGAAGCGCTTTAAGATCGTTTATAGGTTCTTCGAATGAACAAGAGCCGAATGCAATAGCAAAATGCTGCCGTGCATGGAGAAGTTGATTAAGGCTTAGTGAATGTGTCCGCCAACTGATCTGATCATCCGCAAAACGAAACGCACCTGCAGATTGTTCTTCTAATAATTGCGTGGTTTCCGTAATTGCCATCCCACTTTGCAGGAAGGCTGCAGCAAGAAAAACATTTAAAAAACCATACATCATAGCAGAGGAGCTACTCGGCGCATAAGTTAAGCGATAGGTAGAACGAATTGGATGATGAAGTCCAGCAGTTGCTTTAAAAGCAACCTGCCGATTAACACATACTTTTAAAAACTGTACAAGATCGGCTGGGGATGGGAAGAGCTCTGGGGTAATACCTCCCGTCCGAACTTTGGCACGAGCACCAACAGAAGCAATTATTGATATAAGTTCAGTAGGATCTTTGGCCACAGGGATTTCAAAATAAACCTCAATACCCTTTGGGATAATATCTTTTACTTGTCGAATCTCTCGATGGCTCATTGCCTTTATTTCAATCGCATCAATCATTACAGCTCCATTCTGTGAGGATGCTGAATGGCGTTTATTAAATTCCATAATTTTTATGATATCGTTTTCTAAATTTGAACCTCCAAGCACACTCAAGCGCCACGGTAAAGCATTTGCATTCTGATGGAAAAATTGTTGAGCTGCTGATTCGAATTCTTCTAAACGTGAAACTGGAATAATCAAACACCCAAGAACCCAAGAATATTCACCTTTCAGATAAGCGCTATAGTTTTGCACAGTAGACGCCATATCCAAACTAGCAGGAGGGAAAAGTCCTGCGTAATCGACGAGGTTGCTTAAAAGGGCATGCAAAGATTTCATTGTATGGAAAGACTATGAATGGGTCTATAAAACCTGTAAAGATAGTTACATCAAGCTTTTTTCTATAATTATAAAAATCTTGAGGAATATGTTGAATATTCAATCCATACAATCCTTTGATCGTCCAGAACT